>JAICSB010000312.1 GCA_025937115.1 Pseudonocardiaceae bacterium
CAAGGTGAGCCGGTACACCCAGGTCCCCGCGTTGGAGACCACATACGCCGACAGCAACAGGTAGTACCTGCTGTCAAGCCGGTCTGGTTCACTCATAGGGCATCCCGGGACGTCAACGGATCAAGCTGTGGTGCGGGCAGCGTAGAGGGCGCACGAGTCGGCCCCTACGGACATGTCGCGCTCCTCGTATGGTGAGTCAGGTGCGCTGCGTGCTCCGCGACCGGGGTCCGGCTGGCCGGCTGTTGGTGTCCGCACACCGGGCAATCCGGCAGCCTGGTCCACCGCTCGTATTCACTGAGCTCGTAGTCGTCGAACCGCAGCTGCATGAGCCGTCCCGCCGCTACCGGCGGGGCGATGCCGGTCGCCAACCGAACGTACTCGCCTATCAGCAACCCTGTCGTCATGGTGACCAGTGGGACGAACGCGGCATTGTCACCACCGATTTTGCGCTCCCGCTTCTCGGTGAGCAGCGTCGCGGACACCTCATCCGTGCGAAACACCTGCAGGCGCCAGCATTCAATGCAGCCAGTCTGCCCGGGGATGATGGTGTAATAGACGGCGCGCTGGGTATCCAACCCGCCGGTCAACAGTGGTATGCCGGCTCGAACGCACCCTTCATTGACCCAGTGATTGATCTCCATCTTCGGTCGGTCCGCGACTGAGATGACCACGTCGGCGTCGAACACCGCGTCCAGCACATCTTGAGTTGATTCGATCTTTCGGGGCACCTTCTCGATTTGGATGCGCGGGTTGAACTGCTGCACCCGAGCCACCGCGAGATCGATCTTGGGTTGGCCAATGTCGCTGTCCCGGTAGAGGATCTGCCGGTTGAGATTGGACAGCTCGACCGTGTCGAACTCGACAACGCGCACATGACCGACGCCGAGGGCGGCGAGGTCAAGCAGAAGGTGGGAACCAAGCCCACCCAGTCCGAGCAAGGTCACCCGCGAATCCAGCAACTTGCGTTGTTGCTGATACTTGTTGTCGGCCAGGGTGCAGTACGAGCCGAAAAAGTTGATGTTTCGTTCCCAGCGGCGCAATTCGTAGTCGTCGAGCACGCCGTCGGGTGACACGTTCGCATCGATTAGAAACCCGGCTTGATCGAATTGTTCGATCGCGGTGCGGACCTCGCCCAGGGTGATGTGTGCGTACCGCGTGGCCAGCTCGGCGTGCAGCTCCTCGACGGTGCGGGTGCCGTCCAGCAACTCGAACAACCGGCGCACCGAGCCGTCCTCGTCGGGAATCTCGGTTGCCTCCCCGTAGCCGCCGACGTAGACGACGCCGTCGGCAGTAAACGCCGGGGTGCTGTGCTTCACCTGGGGCAGCACGGTGTCGATCATGATGAGATTCCCTCGGGTTGTTCGATTGGTCGGACAGGTCTAGCGCGTGCCCTATGGGCTGGGAGGTAAGTGTGGAACACTTAACGTTGAAGGCCGGTCGGCCCGCCGTTGTTATTGACATCGCGGGCGGGCCGCCGACCGCCCCGCTGGTGGGTGGCGTTGTCAGCCGCCCACCAGCGGCCTTGTCGTCATCGCTCAGCCCTCGGCGGCGCCGGAAGCGATGCTGGTCTTGCGCACACGCAGCGTCACGGTCATGGCGTTTCACCTCCTTCGTGCTCTTTGTCCGGACCCAGCGCCGGCGGATTCCCGCCGCCGACACCGGGTGGATCTGGGGTGGTGAATTGGCTGAGCTCGCCCACTTGCTGGGTGAGCAGCGAAAGACCGAGCTCCCATCCAGCCGGTTGGTGCACCCGCACCTGCAGTCGGCCGAGTAACCGGTCGGGCTGGTCGGTGGCGCCGGCCCGCAGGAGATCCGCGAATCGCTGGATGAACCATGTGGGGTCCGAGAGGAACCGGGCCAGTAGCGTCAATGCGGCGATCTGCCCGTAGCCGTAGGCGAAACGGGAACCGATGGCGAAGAAAAAGTTGTCCAGGTAGCTCCACCAGTGCCGGTAGCCAGGTGCCAGAGCGACCTCGGGGCCGTACAGCGCACGTTGCCCGGCCAGCCACCACTCGCCCAATGTGGTCGCGTCGGGCGAGTCGCCCCGCCATAGCGCACGATGCACCTCGTCTTCGAAGCCGTGCAACGCCACCTGGCGGAACAGGGCCATCAGCTGGTCCTCGACGCCACGGGCGAGGATCGCCAGCCGCGCGGACGGGTCGGTGACCGATTCGGCGTAGACCCGAGCAGTCAACGCTTCGGTGAACAACGCCACCGTTTCACCCAATACAGTCGGCACCGTGGCGTTCAGAGGACCGAGGTGACCGGACATCCTCGCGTGTACCGCATGTCCCAGCTCATGGGCCAGGGTCAGCACATCCCGAACCTGGCCGGTGAAGGTAAGCATGACCAGCGCATCGCCGTCACCGAGGTTGAAAGTTAGCGCACCGCGTCGCTTGCGTGGACGTGGGCGAGCGTCGATGGCGCCGTCCCGGAGCAGCGCTTGGGCCGCGTCGGCCACCTCATCACCAAGCCGGGAGAAGGTGGCCAGCACGACGTCGCACGCCTCTGACCAGCTCACTACGCTGGGCACCGCGCCGACCGGCGCATAGCGGTCGGCGTCGGTAAGAGTACGTCCCAGCAGTTCGGTCTTGGCCCGATAGTATCGGTGCACCAGCTGGCCATGATCGCGAACTGCCGTCAGCAAAGCGCTCATGTGAGCTGGTTCGACATCGTTGGCGAGGTACTCGCGGTACAGCCAATCGGAAGCGCCGACAGCGGATTCTCTGGCGCGGTGGGCATTGGCGATGCCAACCAACGTGGCCGCCCGCAGCTCCACCTCCGGTTCGAGTGCCGTCGAGATCGCGGCACAGGCACGCGCCCGATACTGGCCGTCGCCGTGGTACAGCGCCGGAAGCGCAGCGGCCAGAGCGCGCGACTCACCGCCCGGGTCGCTAACGGAGATCCTGGCCAACAGCTGCCGCGCCAACCGTTGCCAGTCAGCGGTGGCGTCCAGGTCGGCCAGCACGTGCGACGGCAACTCCGATGGCAGCGCTGCGGCGCGTACGCGGCGTACATGATCACGGTATTCAAGCAGCTCGGGCGCCGCCAGCATCTGGGTCGCGACAGAGGACGGCAGCCGCGCTATCTCTTGTTCTACGAAGCCCACATGTTCGACGACCGCGTTCCAAGCGCTATCGCAGCGATCCAGTAACGTCAATGCGTCACTATCCCGTGAATCGATGGCCAAGCGTGCTTCCGCCAACGTCGTCGCCCGATGCAACGGTCGAAGGAGCGAGTCTAATTCTCGGCAAATATCGGCGAGTTCCCCAGGTGTTGCAATGACCCTTCCCTGACGTCGTGCGGCAAATTTTTCAAGGTCACCGATGATGCCGCCCAGCCCTGACAGCTCAGGCTCAGGTGCAGTAGTACACATGCTCCAGCAAGGAAGTGTCACAGAAGTAGTTCCATCTGTTGCGGGCGCGCTAATAGTACGATCTGGATTCATGGGAAGTTCTATCCGATCCGGCGTGTTTATTTTGGGGGTCGATGGTGCGCACCTGGGATGCTGGTAGATGCCGTGCACCGCCGCCACTGGCACGCGGATCTCGCTGGATGCCCTATGTTGATAACACCGTTACACATGCTGGTGTCCCTCACTCCCTCCCTCTGAGTCTGATCGTTGATAAGAGCCTCAACAACCCAGCTCTGATACATCGACCCTGCCAATCACCCGACCGGACCACCCCCCCTCGCCACGGGGTGGGCGCACGATGTCACGGTCACCTACTTGACGCTGCGCCTCGAAGCCGCCGAACGACACACCGAGGTGCGGATCAAGCCCTCTCATTTCGCTGGCGCCGCCGCTCTCATTTCCTGGCGCGCCGCACGGGGAGCCCGTTATTCGGGTGGCGGTAGCTTCGCTGGGCCCGTTGGATGCGGATCGGGACGGGGGGTGGCGGCGTCGAGATAGCGCAGGAGTTCGATCGGGAAGGGCAGGACCAGGGTTGAGTTCTTCTCTGAGGCGACCTGCACGACGGTTTCCAGCAGGCGCAGTTGCAGGGCGCCGGGGGTGTCCGCCATCGCGGCGGCGGCTTGGGCCAGTTTTTCCGAGGCTTGCAGCTCACCCTCGGCGCTGATCACCCGGGCCCGCCGTTCCCGCTCGGCTTCGGCCTGGCGCGACATCGACCGTTTCATCGACTCCGGCAGCGCGACGTCCTTGATCTCCACCCGGTCGATCTGCACGCCCCAGCCCAGCGCGGGGCTGTCGATCAGCAGTTCCAGCCCCTCGTTGAGCCGCTCGCGGTTGGACAGCAGATCGTCCAGGTCGCTCTTGCCGATGATCGAGCGCAACGACGTCTGCGCGACCTGCGAGACGGCTTGGAGGTAGTCCTGCACGTCGACGATGACCTTGACCGGGTCGATCACCCGGAAGTACACCACCGCGTCGACCCGGACTGAGACGTTGTCGCGGGTGATGCCGTCTTGGGCAGGCACCGGCATGGTGACGATCTGCATGTTGACCTTGCGGAGTTTCTCCACCCCGGGGGTGACCCAGGTCAGCCCCGGCTGCCGGGGAGTGCTGGTCACCCGACCGAACCGGAACACCACACCGCGCTCGAACTGGCTGACCACCCGTGCACCGGACAGTAACCACATCGACGCGATGGCCACGATCGCGATCAGCGCCGCGATGATGGTGACGGTCATAGCGCACCTC
>JAICSB010000467.1 GCA_025937115.1 Pseudonocardiaceae bacterium
CCGCTCGCTGCGCAGGGTGCCGTCGGCGACCACGGCGACCGGAGTATCCGGGGCCCGGCCGTAGGTGATCAAGACGTCGGCGAACACACCGATCCGCTCGACGGCCATGAGCAGCACCAGGGTGCCGCGTAGTCGCCCCAGGGCCGGCCAGTCCACCAGCGAGGTGGGATCGTCCGGCGCCACGTGACCGGACACGACGACGAACTCATGGGCCACCGCCCGGTGCGTCACCGGGATTCCCACCGCGGCCGGCACCGAGATGGCGCTGGTAATGCCCGGGACCACGGTCACCGGCACGCCGGCGGCCGTGCAGGCCAGCACCTCCTCGAAGCCGCGCCCGAAGACGTAGGGGTCACCGCCCTTCAGTCGCACCACGAACCGGCCAGCCTTAGCATGCTCGATCAGCTGCGCGTTGATCTGCTCCTGGGCCATCGCCCGGCCGTAGGGCACCTTCGCGGCGTCGATCACCGTGACGTGCGCACCGAGCTCGTCGAGCAGTTCCCGGGGCGCCAGCCGGTCGGCCAACACCACGTCGGCGCGGGCGAGCAACCGCCGACCGCGCACGGTGATCAGGTCGGGGTCGCCCGGTCCCGCGCCGACCAGTGCCACTCCCGGAGTCGCGACGTGGTCTTCGGCGTCCGGGGCGTCGTCGACGACTCCGGTGCGCAGCGCATCGATCAGCGCGTCGCGGACGGCGGCGGAGCGACGCGGCCGGCGCCCGGCGAGCACGCCGATGAGCAACCCTTCGTGGTCCCCGGTGGCCGCAGTGACGGCGCTGCCACCAGTCGCGTCGTCGGCCCGCACGCAAAACACCCGCCGTCGCTGCGCCTCCACAGCCACCGCGGCGTTGACCACGGGATCGGAAGTGCAGGCCAGTGCATACCAGGCGTTCTTGAGATCCCCGTCGGCGTAGCCACGGACGTCCCAGTGCAGTTCTCCCGCGGTAGCCATCGCCTCGACGGCGGGAGTGGCCTTCGGAGCGACGAGCAGCACCTCGGCACCGGCGCCGATCAGCCGCGGCAGCCGCCGTTGCGCGACGGTGCCCGCGCCGACCACCACGACCCGGCGTCCGGCCAGCTCCAGCCCCACCAGGTACGGCTTCACAGGATCGGTTCCCAGCACAACAGCGCGTTGACCGCCGCCGCAGCGACCGCGGTTCCACCCTTGGCGCTGCGGTTGGACAGCGCCGGCAAACCCGACTCCCGCAGCGCCGCCTTCGCGGCAGCGGCGTCGACGAACCCCACCGGCAGTCCGATCACCAGGGCCGGGCGCAGCACGCCGGTTGCGGCGAGGCGGATCAGTTCGCGCAGCGCGGTCGGAGCGTTGCCTACTGCCCACACCGCGGATTCGGGGTATTCGGCAGCGGCCGCCCGGATACCCGCCGCGGAGCGCGTCAGCCCCTGCGACGAGGCCGGCGCCAGATCAAGCGCGACGACACACTGCCGTGAGGTGATCCCCGCGGCAAGCATCCGAACATCGACCACCAGCGGCGCCCCGCTGGCCAGCGCGCGGCGCCCCGCGTGCAATGCATCCTCGTCGCAGACCAGGTCAGCGGCGTAGTCCAGGTCCGCGCTCGCGTGGATTACCCGCTCGGTTACCGCGCGGGTTCCGGGCGGCAGCCCCTCGGTGTCCACCTGGGATCGCAGGATCCGGTATGACTCGACTTCGATCGGATGCGCAGCGCGACTCACGTCTTCCCTTTCCGGCCCTCGGCACGGCGTACAGCTTGCCGCCACAATGGTGCTGCACCGACGGTGGTGAGCCGAACGGAGACCGCAGATGAGCGACGAAGATCACGATGATGAGCTGGCCACCCAGTATGTCCTCGCTCGGCGCCTGCGTCCGGACCTCGACGGAGCTGGGCTCGCTCGCTTGATCGTCTCCAGACTCAACGAGGATCAGTTGCTGGGCCTCGCGGGTGACGCGCTCGCCTGGGCACCGCACCCCACCGACCGCGAAGAATTGGCGCTGCACTACGTGGAGAATTTCGTTCTCGCCATGGAAAGTGACCCCGATGCTCAGTAACGGGTATCGCCACACGCACACAGCTCGGGCACAATCACACCCATGAGTGAACGCTGGGTGGGCAGGCCTCACCCAGCGTTGCGGCGACTTCTCGTCGTCGGCACCGTCATGGCCGTTGCGCCGATTGGCTGGGCGTACCAGGGCATCAGCATGCCCACGCTACCGGCCTCTTTCGACAGCCCGGGATCCGCGATTTATCTGTTCGGCAGTGGCACGCTCACCACGCCTAATCCTGCCTCGAAAGCCATCACCTACAACCCGGACCTGGCGCCGATCGGTGCCGCGATGACGGCCCGCCTGATCCCCTCATCGGACGGATCGACCCGGGCGGAGCTTACGGTCTTCGGACTGCTGCCCAACCGGGGCTACGCGGCGCACGCACACACCAGATCCTGTGGTACAGCCGCGGATGAGGCTGGACCGCGCTTCCAGAATCACCTCGACCCTGCTGCGACGCCCCAAGCACTGTCGAGCAGCCCCCGGTACGCGAACCCGAACAACGAGGTCTGGCTCGACGTGCGCACCGACGACACCGGCACCGGCATATCGATCACCACAGTGCCCTTCGTTTTCACCGATCGGGCGCCCGGATCGATCATGCTGCACGAAGCGATGCGGACCCTCACGGATCCGGGCCACGCCGGCGATGCAGGCGCCCCCATCGCCTGCCTCACCCTTTCCGAGCGGTGACCACCAGCGCGTTACCCTGGGATTATGGGTACCGGGTTGATCTCGTTTGTAGGCGCCGGACCCGGCGCACCGGACCTGCTCACGCTGCGTGCCGCGGACCGGCTCGCCACCGCTGACGTGGTGATCTGGGCGTCGTCGCTGGTGCCTACCGCAGTGCTGGAGCACTGCCGCGACGATGCCGAGCTGCATGACTCGGCGGGCATGACGCTGGAGGACGTTCTCGAGGTGTACACGGCGCATCCGGACGCCGCGATCGTGCGGCTGCACTCCGGAGACGTCTCGCTGTATTCCGCTCTGACCGAGCAAATCAGCTGGTGCACCCGGCGAGGCCGGGCCTTCGAGATCGTGCCCGGGGTGGGCTCGCTGCCCGCCGCAGCGGCCGCCGCGGGGGTGGAGCTCACCGCGCCCGAGGTGGCACAAAGCGCCGTGCTCACCCGGCTCGGCGGCGGCCGGACCGAGGCGTCGATGCCGGCCGGGGAGAGTGTCGCCGGTTTCGCCCGCCTTGGCACCACGATGGCCATTTACCTGTCCGCGGCCCGGCCGGCCGCGTTGCGGGAGGAGCTGCTGGCCGGCTACCCACCGCAGACCCCCGCTGTCGTCGTCGCGAAA
>JAICSB010000540.1 GCA_025937115.1 Pseudonocardiaceae bacterium
AACGCGAACTCGGCCTATCACGACCGGGTCGTGATGCCGCACTCCAAGATCAAGGTCAACATTGCCGAGATCCTCCAACGGGAGGGTTACATCTCGGGCTTCCACGCTGAGGACGCACCCGTAGGGAAGTCTTTGGTGGTGGAACTGAAGTTCGGTCCAAACCGGGAGCGCAGCATTGCTGGCCTGCGCCGGGTGTCGAAGCCTGGCCTGCGGGTATACGCCAAGTCGACCTCGCTGCCCAAGGTGCTCGGCGGCCTCGGTGTGGCGATCATCTCCACATCCACAGGGCTGCTCACCGACCGGCAGGCCGCTAAGAAGCGCGTGGGCGGGGAAGTCCTCGCCTTCGTCTGGTGAGAGGGGAGCAGCGGAGATGTCTCGCATCGGGAAGCAGCCGATCATCGTTCCGACCGGCGTCGATGTGGTCATCGACGGGCGCACCGTGACAGTGCAGGGCCCCAAGGGCGTCCTGTCGCACACCGTGCCCGAGCCGATCACTGTAGCGTGGGAGCAGGACGGTACCCTGCTGGTCCAGCGGCCGAATGATGAACGGCGCAGCAAGTCACTGCACGGGCTGTCTCGGACCCTGGTGAACAACATGGTTCTCGGGGTCAGCCAAGGATACGAGAAGCGCATGGAGATCCACGGCGTCGGCTACCGCGTGGTGGCCAAAGGCTCGGATCTGGAGTTCTCGTTGGGCTATAGCCACCCGGTGCCGATCAAGGCGCCCGATGGCATCAGCTTCACGGTGGAGAGCCCAACGCGATTCTCCGTGGCCGGGATTCACAAGCAGGCGGTCGGCGAGATCGCTGCGACCATCCGTAGGTTGCGGCGTCCTGACCCTTACAAGGGCAAAGGCGTCCGCTATGCGGGCGAGAAGATCCGGCGCAAGGTCGGGAAGACGGGTAAGTGATCATGGCTGAGGCAGCAACTGCCAGTACTACGAAGCGGACGAGCGTCGGCACGGACGTCTCGACCCGACGCCGGCTGGCGAGGGCGCGGCGGCATTTCCGGCTGCGCAAGAAGGTCAGCGGTTCCCCGGAGCGGCCACGCCTGGTGGTCAACCGCTCGTCTCGGCACATCGCCGTGCAGCTCGTGGACGACCTGGCCGGACATACCTTGGCTGCGGCGTCGAGCATCGAGCCGGACGTTCGCGCCATCGACGGGGACAAGAAGGCCAGGGCGGTCAAGGTCGGCGAGCTGATCGCGGCCCGGGCCAAGGCGGTCGGCGTGCAGCGGGTGGTCTTCGACCGCGGCGGCTATGACTACCACGGTCGGATCGCGGTGCTGGCCGACGCCGCCCGCGAAGCCGGCCTGGAGTTCTGATGTTCGACACCACGATGTTCGATCGGCACCCAAGACAACAACGGCACCTGAGCAACGGAAGGAACGCCTGATGCCTGGACGCGTGCGGCGGGAAGGCGGAGGCGGACCCGGAGGCGAGCGTAGCGATCGTCGGGATCGCCGCGACGGTGGCCGCGGCGGGGCGGCCCAGCCGGAGAAGAGCCCGCATCTCGAGCGGGTGGTCGCGATCAACCGGGTAGCCAAGGTGGTCAAGGGCGGCCGGCGCTTCAGCTTCACCGCGTTGGTCGTGGTCGGTGACGGCGACGGGATGGTCGGCGTCGGTTACGGAAAAGCCAAGGAGGTGCCGGCGGCGATCCAGAAGGGTGTGGAGGAAGCCAAGAAGAACTTCTTCCGGGTTCCCCGGATTGCCAGCACCATCCCGCACCCGATCACCGGCGAGGCAGCGGCCGGTGTTGTGCTGCTCCGTCCCGCGTCTCCAGGTACAGGGGTCATCGCAGGCGGTCCGGTTCGCGCGGTGTTGGAGTGCGCCGGTGTGCACGACATCCTATCGAAGTCTTTGGGCAGTGATAACGCGATCAACGTTGTGCACGCCACGGTGGCTGCGCTGAAGGGGTTGCAGCGCCCTGAGGAAGTGGCTGCTCGCCGCGGTCTGCCGCTGGAGGACGTGGCGCCGGCTGGCATGTTGCGCGCACGGGCCGCCGGAATGGGGGCGTGAGGTGGCTGATCTGAAGATCACCCAGGTTCGCAGCAGCATCGGTAGCTTGCGCAATCACCGTGAGACGCTGCGCTCGCTGGGACTGCGCAAGATCCGGCAGTCCGTGGTCAAAGAGGATAACTCACAGGTCCGCGGCATGATTGCTACCGTGCGTCACCTGGTGGCGGTGGAGGAAGTTTCGAACGAGGTGGCTGCGAAGTGAGCATCAAGGTTCATCATCTGCGCCCGGCTCCAGGCGCGAAGACCGCCAAGATGCGAGTCGGTCGTGGTGGCGGTTCAAAAGGTAAAACGGCGGGTCGCGGTACCAAAGGAACCAAGGCTCGCAAGAACGTGCCAGCCACTTTCGAGGGCGGCCAGATGCCGATCCACATGCGGCTGCCCAAACTCAAGGGTTTCCGCAACCGGTTCCGTACCGAGTACCAGGTGGTCAACGTCGGCGACCTGGCTCGACTGTTCCCCGCTGGCGGCACCGTAGGGCCCGACCAGCTGGTAGCCGTTGGCGCAGTGCGCAAGGGTTTGCCGGTCAAGGTGCTCGGCGACGGCGACATCGCAGGAGTGCCGTTGCAGGTCAGTGCCCAGCGTTTCTCTGGTTCCGCGCGGGACAAAATCGCCGCGGCGGGCGGTAGCAGCATCGAGCTGTAGACGCCAGCCCGGCTCTGCGGGCACTCGTCATGACAGTCCGGCCCGGCTGTTAGAGTCGGGCCCAATGCGTGGGCGAGCCAGTTGGCATCCGCTGTCAGGTCCGCCTGCACCGCTCGGTCGCCGCCTCCGGCCATGCGACCGCCGGTCCATGATCGACGGCCTCATTACGGCCGTGCCCAG
>JAICSB010000615.1 GCA_025937115.1 Pseudonocardiaceae bacterium
GACCAGGTTCCGCTCCCCGCGTCGGCAGCGCTCGACGATCGCGCGGAGCAGCGGCGCGGGCTGGGACAGCTCGCTGCCGGGGCGGGCGTGGATGAGATCGAAGCCGCGGAGCTGCGTTGGCTCACCGGAAAGGGCGACGTAGAGGACCTGGTCGTAGTGCCCCTCAACCGCGGCGGCGGCACGGTAGAACGGCTCGGCCGCCGGCGGACCGGCGACCTCGAAGACGACGTTGTCGCCCCAGAACAACCCGCCGAGCGTGTGATCGAGCTCGGCGATCCCGGTGCTTGCAACGTCGTGAAGCAGCCATGGCGTAGGTGCGGGCAGGTCCGGCACGTCATGAAGCATAGCTTCCGGAAAACACTCATTCTGTTTCTCTCGCTCTACTGTAGTGATTGTTCCGACGCGGACCGTACGGCGGAGGTGCGATGCCAACACAGATGGGTGCGCGAAGCACACGAGCTGACGAGCGCGGGTCCCAACCTCCCGAGCCTGCGGACACGCCGGGTGGGTTCAAGGCCTAAGAAGAGAAGGAAGAGAGGACGATATGAGGATTACGGAAATCTTCGAACTTGGCCGTTCTGGCCGAGGCCATGACCACGGCGACAACTGTGGTGACAGGGGCCACAGGGATCAGGGCGGCCGCCGGGATCACCGGGATCGCGGCGATCGTGCCAGTTACCGGGGCGATAGGGGCTACTGGAGTGGCGGCCACAGCGATGGCAGGGGTGGGTACTAGCTAGACCCTTGCGCCGCAAGGATCGATACCAGGTTTGTGGTTTAAAGCCCGCATTTTGAGGTGATCCCGTAGGGCCTGCGACCGCCACCGCGATCCGGGCGCGCCTGACCGCGATGCTGTTTCCGATCTTGGTCGCCGTGCTGGGTCTCGTGGTGGCTGTCGCGGTGCCGCGGGCAGCGGTGGCACCGGAGGCGGCAGTCGGTCGCCGTCCCGGCCCCACCCGACACCGTTGTGATCAAGAGTTTTGCTTCGCCAGCCTAGTCCCTCTGGCGGGCGTCCCGGGAACGAAAATCACGATCTAATAAGAAAGAACATCATCATTAGAAAGAGGTTCCCATGGCTACCAACGTGTTGAGATCGAGCATGGCCGTCTCGACCGCCCGATCCGACCCGGTCTATCAGGCCTTCCTGCTGCTGCGCACGGTGTTCACGGTGGCTCCGATCCTGTTCGGGCTCGACAAGTTCGCCAACCTGCTCGTGCGCTGGCCGGGCTACCTGGCCCCGTGGATCGACGACATCGTGCCCGGCACCGCGCAACAGGCGATGTACGCCGTAGGCGTGATCGAGATCGTGGCCGGGATCGCGGTCGCGGTGGCGCCGCGGTTCGGTGCCTGGCTGGTGGCCGCCTGGCTGGCCGGGATCATCGTCAACCTGTTGACATTCCCGGGTTTCTTCGACATCGCGCTGCGTGATTTCGGGTTGTTCGTCGGCGCGGTAGCGCTAGCCCGGCTGGCCACCCGCTACGAGCCCGGGGGGCGCACGTCCTAGAACGGCGTCACCGCGTCGTGACCGGTCTGCGTTCGTTGCCCCATCACGAACGCAGACCCCTGGAGGGCCTGGGTCGGGTCGCGGCCCCAGTCCTACCAATCCGGGGCCCCGACGAAGGACCAGCCTGATGAGCATCGCCGAGCCAAGATCCTGAGCCGATGAGACTCGCCACCGCCGCCCACTCGCAGGAGGATCGATGAACCCCGTCCAACAGCTGCATCAGGCCGGTCAAAGCCTCTGGCTGGACTCGATCAGCCGCCAGCTGCTCACCAGTGGGACGCTGGCCCGCTACATCGAGGAACTGGCGGTCACCGGGCTGACGTCCAACCCGACCATCCTCGGCCACGCGATGGCAGCCAGTACCGACTATGACGACTCGCTGCGACGCCACCTGGCCGCCGGTGTCACCGACCCGCAGGAGCTCGTCTACACCGTCGCGCTGGAAGACCTGACCGCGGCGGCTGACCTGTTCCGTCCCACCTGGGAGGCGACTGCGGGCCTCGACGGGTACGTGTCCCTGGAGGTGCCGCCCGGACTCGCCTACGACGCCCAGGGCAGCGTCGAGGTCGCCCGCCGGCTCCACCAGCAAGCCGACCGACCCAACCTGCTGGTCAAGATTCCCGGCACCGCACCCGGGCTGACCGCCCTGGAGCAGCTCATCGCCGACGGGATCGGCATCAACGTCACCCTGCTGTTCTCCGACACCCACTGCCTGCAAACCGCCGGTGCCTACCTGCGCGGCTTGGAGCGGCGGGCCGCCGCCGGACTGCCACTGGACGTGCCCTCGGTCGCGTCGGTGTTCGTGTCCCGCTGGGACAAAGCGGCCGACCCGCTGCTACCCCCGGCGCTGCACGCCAAGCTGGGGCTGGCCGTCACCCAGAAGGCGTAC
>JAICSB010000372.1 GCA_025937115.1 Pseudonocardiaceae bacterium
AGGACGAACGCCATGTGACCTCGTGGCCACCCTATCGATTCGGTTATCGGCCGACGAGCAACTCTCGCGCCTGAATCGCCCTCGGCACCAGGAGCCGCGTGCGGTGGGGCCTACCACCAGGTTGACGCTCCGAGTACGCTCGTGAACAGCGTTGATGCCCCGCAGCCCGCTCAGCTCGAAGAGAGAGTACGGGTCGTGCGCGGTGTTGCCCCAGACCCCGGTGACTGATCAGTGTCGGTATCGGTTCGGGGAGATCACATGGCGACTCATCATGAGCGCGCACAGCAAGAAGCTGACCCCAGCGGTGTATCACTCGTCAGCTTCAGTGTTTGGCCCGGCGCTGATGGTGTCGTAACCGATACGGCCCTCCACGATGATCTCGTCCACCGGTTCCAAGCGCACGAGCTGGATTTTGTGAAGGTTCTCGCCCAGTTCCGCCGCGCAGACGAGCTCGACGCTGACGCCGCGTACTACCGCCACCGGGCCACGCAGCAGGAGCAGGCCCGGGGCCCTGGCTACTACGTGGCCCTGCTCCGGGCTCTGGCTACCGACCGGGCCGCGATGGCGCAGCGGCTACGGACCGAAAACGAAGCGACGTGATGGCGCGCCAGAGACCCAGCTCGACGACACCGACAACGGGTCCCCGCCCTCCACGCTGAACTGCCAGACCGCCATGGCCCAGGTCGACACCGTGGCGATGGCGCAGCGGATGGCGTCGCCCGCGCCATGTGCGCGACGATGATCGACCGGGGCGTTCCATGCGCGCTGGTGGGGGGCCATGCGCAGCGTGCTCCAGCATCCGCTGGCCGTAGCCGAGTTGCCCGCCGGTAACCATGCCAGGTGATTCCACTGAGGACGGGACCACACGACGTTGGTCAGTCAAACCGGATTCTTAGCTCGCGCGTACCATAGTCGTAGAAAAACTGCAAGCGGACTTCCATGAGGAGTCCGTTTCCTTCGTCACACCAGTCATCAGATCCTGAAGTTCGGAGACACTCGTGGCCGCCCCAGACCCTTCTGCCATCCACTGGCGCACCAGCAGCTTCAGCGGCAACAACGGAACCTGCGTCGAGGTCGCCGCTTTGCCTGATGGACACATCGCCGTGCGCAACAGCAAACATCGCGACGATGGAACGATCCTGTTCACCCCCGCCGAGCTGAACGCCTGGATCAGCGGCATCAAGACGGGTGAGTTCGATGACCTGACCTCGTGAGTGCCTAACATCGTTAGGACGCCGTTAGGCACTCACGAGCCCGCGAGCTAGGCCGACGAGTACCTCGAAGGGACATCGTCCCGAAACGTCGTTCGACGACGCGCAGGCCCAGTCGGGATCAGCCAGGGCGATCTCGACGTCGGATCGGGCTACCGCCCAGGCGGGAACGACGTCGCCCGGGTCACGGCTAGGCTCCGGGGTGCCGTCGAGGACGGAGAGGAAGTGCGCTGGACGCCATGATATGGGTGACCACGTCGCGGGCCTTGCATTCCTCGTGCGGAGACTGGTTGGACCACGCCGCAGCGGGAACGGTGTCGACTCGGGCGCTGAAGTCGTCGGCGGGAGCGCGGTAACGATCAACTGCCATACAAGCCACGGATGCCAATGCACTTGGGCGGTGTCTATGTCGGTCGACTGTGCCGGTGAGTGATCAGCATGGCTTGGTGCAAGCCCAGTAGGCGCCGTCCGGCAGATAAGTTGATCTCCCGCAGAGTGGACCGACTGGTCAGCCGTCTCCCTGAAGTGTCTTATCTATGCGTCAGTGGGGCGTTTGCCCGCCATCGCCACCACCGTGGACTACGCTCTGTGTCGGTACCTCGGTCAAGACACCCCGTTCGTGAACATGTCAGACACGACCAGCGGGGTCTGTCGGTCCGCCTGGCTTACAATGAGATACAGAATTGGTTGCGAGGTTCCCTCTCGGGGGACGTGTGTTGTTGATGTCGGTCGGGTGGATCCGTCGGATTCCTCGTCGCTGGCACCCCGTCCACAGTCTGTACACACAATCTCGCAGCCGCTCCACAGCCTGTACACACCACGGTGCTGCCGCCCCCGTAGACCCAGTCCTAGGGTGTCCGCGCTATGGGCCAGACGCCGATTTATGACCAGTTGCGTGGTGAGCGAATCAACGTCGATGTCCCGCCCACCGGGACTGACTCACAGCTGGTCGGTCACCCCAGCGAACACCCTGTGCTGGCTGGCGCGCCGGTTCCGGCCGCGGTGTTCGGACCAGGTCCAGCGACTGATCTCGACGCAAACCGGCACCATCTCATGCCGCCATCCCCGGCGAGTCAGCCCGCAGGTGACGGGCCACGGGCGGTCGCGGTGTGGGGCCCGCGGGCAGCCGGTTCGCTGGTAGCTCCCGTGCGGCAAGCACCAGCACACGCCGCCAGCAGCTCCCCGGCGCTGCCCGGTTCCAGCCGCCACTTCCCAGCGCGGGGTGCCGCGGCGGGTGAGCCCGGTGCGCACCGGCGAGACGGGGGTGGCTTGCGGCCGGTACAGCGCAGCGAACCTCGTTCCGCGACGGCGGCAGATGCTCAGTTCCGGTGGTTCGAGATCGATCATGCCACCGGTGACTCGTCCTGCTCGTGAGGATGAGGCAGCGCAGGTTCACCCCAGCGGGTAGGTCCCTGCCGCGTCGGAGACGGAGCTGGGGTTGTCCATGAGGGTTCCGTTGCTCGTGGTGTTCCTACCGCTGGGCTCGTGGTGGATCCCAAGACCGTAGCGACCGTCGGGTTCAAGGCGTTGAGAGGCTAGGCCGAGACACCGGGCCAAGGCGCCAGGTGAGGAGTGCGTGAGGTGATCCGATGCCGTTGATGCCCGCTGACGTCGCCAACGTCACGTTCAGTAAGCCGCCGCTGGGCACGCGGGGCTACGACGAGGACGAGGTCGACGCCTTCCTTGATTTGGTTGAGGCCGAGCTGGCTCGGTTGATCCAGGAGAACATTGATCTGCGCGATCGGGTTGAGTCGCTCGTGCAGCAGCAGCTCGCTGCGCCGGTCGACACCGGAGGTGATCTTCGCCGGCTGGAGTCGCTTGGCCCGCCATCACCGCCGCCGTTGCCGGAGCAGACCTCGCCAGGTGGTGATTACAACGTCCACGCGGCCAGGGTGTTGGGTTTGGCTCAGGAGATGGCGGACCGGTTGACCGGTGGGGCCAAGGTCGAAGCCGACGGGATGTTGGGCCAGGCCCGAACCAAGTCCGAGCAGTTGCTTTCCCAGGCGCGGGTGAAGGCCGAGGGCATGGTCAACGACGCCAGGGTCCGGTCGGAGACCATGCTCAATGATGCTCGGACGAAAGCGGAGACTCTGCAGCGGCAGTCCCGGGACAAGGTTGCGTCGCTGGAGCGCGACGCTGCGGCTAAGCACACCGAGCTCATTGCGGGGTTGTGTCAGGAGAAGGGCGTCCTGGAGAGGGAGATCGATGAACTGCGCGCGTTCGAGCGCGGTTACCGGACCCGGTTGAAGACCTACCTGGACTCACAGCTCCGAGAGCTGGACGGCCGCGGAGTTGCGGTGCCAGCAGATCCGATGCGCACCCAGCAAAGCCTGGTGGTCTCCGGGTTGGGTGCGCCCGCCGAAGCGGGATCTCGGTAACAACCGGCCCCACGACGGTGCCGAGTTTGTCGAACATCGGTGAGGCGAGTCGGCGCGTACGACTATCCCCTCTAAGGGAAGGTGTGGGATGGCTCAACGTACAATAACCGCGGCAGCTGAATAACCTGGCCATCAGCCCGGCGAAGAATATACCGAGGCTCCCGCCAGCTCGGGGCCGCAGAGGTCGACGGTGGTTTCCACCAGATCGGCTAACACGGCGGTAGCGGCCCGGCGCGGATCCAGGCAGTGATGCCGGTGACGGCGGCGATGACTAGGGCGGACCACCACCAGGCCTCCACGGCCAGATAACGAAGGCCCACCCGGCCAGCCGGGCCGCGGCGGTGTATGCGTCGTGGGCGGTCGCCAACTCAGTATGGGCCGTGTCGGGGATGAGCATCTACAGCCGCGGCCGGGCCAGTTTGCTGCGCTGAGTAGACAGGGGCCGACCCACCGCTACCGTGCAGTCCACGGCCCGCTACCCGGGGGTCTACCCAGCAGGAAGTGCGCGTTTCTCGCCAA
>JAICSB010000071.1 GCA_025937115.1 Pseudonocardiaceae bacterium
GCCCATACCGACCCGGCCTCCGAACCCCCACAGCCATCACTGACCGTCACAACCATCACTGATGGTGACAGTCAACGAGACCGCGGCCCGCCGACCAACCCGCCACGCCGGGACCAAACCCACTTACTACAGCGAGGAGCCTCGACAAGCCTTACTGCAAGCGCAGATGCTCAATCACGCCGAAAATCGTATGTATGGTTCCTACCAGCCCGCAAGCGAGTTCGACGAGCTGTGACTCCTATCCTGGCAGGTTCTTTTGCCAACAGTCTTTCAAGCATCAGAGCGGTGCCGCACGTTCGGATGGTCGGTGACAGCGCCCACAGCGGCGGGCACGCGCCCGCTGTAGTGGGCGATCACGTCGCCGGCTGTGCCCTGCTCGCGGAGCCGGCCTTCCTCCAACCAGATCGCGGTGCTACACCATTCGACGAGCAGGTCGTCGGAGTGCGAGGCGAACACCAGAATGCCGGACCGCCTGACAAGATCATGAAGGCGGTCGCGTGCCTTATCCAGGAACGATGCATCGACGGCGCCGATGCCCTCATCGAGCAGCAGGATCTCCGGGTCGATGCAGGTGACCACGCCTAGCGCGAGTCGCACCCGCATGCCGGTGGAGTAGGTGCGCAGCGGCATGGACAGGTAGTCGCCGAGCTCGGTGAACTCGGCGATATCGTCCACGCGGGCCTGCATCTGCTTGCGGGTCATGCCGAGGAACAACCCGCGGATGATGATGTTCTCGTAGCCGGAGATCTCCGGGTCCATGCCGACGCCGAGGTCGAATACCGGCGCTACGGTGCCGGAGATCCGCGCCGTGCCCCGGGTCGGTTCGTAGATCCCGGCCATAACCCGCAGCAGGGTGGACTTACCGGCGCCATTGTGCCCAACCAGGCCGAGCCGATCCCCATCGCGCAGTGAGAGGGTGATTCCATGCAGCGCCTCGATGATCGGGATGCGCTGGTCGGTGCCGATCTTGCCGCCGGTCTTACCCAGCGGAGACAACCGCGGAGTCAAGCTCAACATGGCTTTCTTCAATGATCTGCTCTTGGCGTCGAAAATGGGGAAGTCGACACAGGTGTCATGCAGGTCGATACCGGCCATCTCAGCGCTCCCCCAGACACAGCGTCAGCCAGCCGTGCGCGAATAGCCCACCGGCTAGTACATCGGTCGGCCAGTGCACCCCGAGGTAGACCCGGCTCGCGCCGACGACCACGGTCACCGGCACGATCGCTGTTAGCAGCGACCGGTCTGGCCCGCCGATCAGCCGCCACGCCGCGCCGGCAGCCAGTGCTGCCAGCGTGGTGTGTCTGGAGGGAAAGCTGGCTCCGTCCGGTCGGGTCCGCCAGCCGGATTCCGGCGGTCGCGGGCGGTGCAGCACCCGGCAAAGCCCGGCGCGGGCCACCGTCGCGCTGAACACGGTCAGCCCGATCCTGGCGATGACCTCCGGTTTCGCCCGGCCCAGCGCTCCGGCGGCTGCGATCGCCGGGTAGGCCACCCGGGGCTCACCGAGCAGGCTGACCGCCCGCGCTAGCCCGATCACCACAGGGCGCCTGCGCCTCAGGACGCGGTCGGAAAGCCAAGTGTCCGCCCGGGTCAAGATCTGTCCGGGCTGAGTGAGAAGCGCCAGGACACCGACAGTGCCGAGAGAAACAGCTGCGGTGGTCGGTGAGCAACGGCGTAGGCGTGGCGGCATGAGGTCCTCCCCGGAGTGTCCGGTAGAGGCCATCAGCACGGTCCGTGCGGTTGGGGGCGAGCCTCATCGCCACCGGGATCATTGCGCGGCGGGGTGCCCTGGCGCCAGCGGGGGTAACATGAACCCGGCGGTGGATCCCGCCACGTCTGTGCGATCGCGGGCGAGTTGCCATTCCTGGCCGATGGGTCCTGCTCCCACGTCGTGCCCAGGAGGCCGCGATGGCAGCAGCGGGTGCATCTCCCACGTCCCGGCCTCCGAGCCATGGCCCATTACCTCGCGCGTACTGGCTGCCGCTGCACGGCCGCGGCAACGGTCTCGACGCGGGGGCCTGGGCGCCGATCGCGGACGTACCGTCGCAGGATGTCGAGTTCCTGCTGGACGCACTTCGTGACGCCGACGTGCCCGGTTACGCGGCCAAGGTCGGGCCGCCGGGTCCCCGTCGGCGGTACCGAATCTGGGTGGCGTCGCTGCGCTATTCCAGCGCCGAAGATGCCCTGCGCGACGCGCTGAACCGGATCCACCACACGCTGCACCGCCAGTAGCCTGGCGTGCGGCGACTCGGCTAAAGGAGGATCGAGATGGAGTTCGACGTGGTCGTCGAGATCCCCAAGGGGCATCGCAACAAGTACGAAATGGACCACAAGACCGGCCGTATCCGGCTGGACCGGACTCTGTTCACCGCGACGTCGTACCCGGCCGACTACGGCTTTATCGAGGACACCCTTGGCCGCGATGGGGACCCATTGGACGCCATGGTGCTGGTCGACGAGCCCACCTTCCCCGGCTGCATCATCCGGTGCCGGCCGATCGGCATGTTCCGGATGACCGACGAGCACGGGCCGGACGACAAGGTGCTGTGCGTCCCGGCGGCCAACACCCGCCAGGAGCATCTCCGTGATATCAACGACGTCCCGACATTCGACAAGCTGGAGATTCAGCACTTCTTCGAGGTCTACAAGGCCCTCGAGCCAGGCAAGTCCGTGCAGGGCGGCACGTCCTGGGTCGGGCGGGCCGCTGCCAAGGCGGAGATCGAAGAATCCCGTCGCCGTCGGGCTGGGCACGACGAAGCAGATCCGCGGTGAACCCAGCAGGCCCGTGTTGTCGCCAGCGTGCGTGACTGCGAGGATAGATCGACACGGCGATGAGGCTCGCCGCAACCGCGCGCTCAGCGCTGATGGCCTCTACCGGTCCGAGTAGAGGAGTGCGCCGTTGATGACCGCCGTCCAGATCTGCAGCGTCCGTGCCATCGAGATTCTCGATTCCCGTGGCCGCCCGACCGTCGCGGTGTCGGTCACGTCAAGTGACGGTGTCACCGGCCGCTGCTCGGTGCCCTCGGGCGCATCCACCGGCACTGGTGAAGCCGTCGAGCGCCGCGACGGTGACCCGAAACGGTTCGGAGGCCTGGGCGTGCGCGGAGCGGTCGAAGCGGTGAACGGCGAGATCGCCGAGTTGCTCACCTCCCGGAAGTGGCCCGATCTGGAGCAGGTAGACCAGGCGCTGATCGAGCTCGACGGAACCCACAACAAGTTCCGCCTGGGCGCCAACGCGATCCTCGGCGCCTCCGTCGCGGTCGCCAGGACGATGGCCGCCACCGCTGGGGCTCCACTGTGGAGCTGGCTGCGGCCCGACGGAGTACAGCCGCGGTTACCGGTGCCGCATTTCAACGTGGTCAACGGGGGAGCGCACGCCCCCAACCAGCTGGATTTCCAGGAATTCATGATCGCCCCACTGGGCGCGCCGACCATCACCGAAGCGGTCCGGGCTGGCGCCGAGGTGTACACCGTGCTGCGGTCACTGTTGACCGACCTCGGCCACCACACCGGGCTGGGTGACGAGGGGGGCTTCGCCCCGGAGATCACCGAGCCGGAAGAGGTTCTCAGGCTGCTGACCGAGGCTATCGACGGCGCCGGATACCGAGCCGGCCGTGATGGCGTGGCGATCGCACTGGATCCCGCTGCCTCGGGGTTCCGCCAAAGGGACGGCAGCTACCGAGTCGGGGGGCAGCGACTTTCGGCGGCTGATCTGGTGGACCGCTACGCGGCGATCATCGAGCGCTATCCGGTGTGGAGCATCGAGGACGGCCTCGGCGAGGACGATGACGACGGCTGGCGGCTGCTGACCGATCGGCTCGGCGGGCAGGTACAGCTGGTCGGCGACGACTCATTTGTCACCGACCCCGACCGGATCCGTCAGGCGGCCAAGGCGGGAATCGCCAACGCCGCGCTGATCAAGCCTAACCAGATTGGCACCATGTCCCAGTGCCTCGAAGCGATGGCGACCTGCCTGCGCGTGGGCTACGCCCAGATGGTCTCGCATCGATCCGGGGAGACCAGCGACGACCTGATCGCTGACCTGGCGGTGGGCTCAGGCTGCGGCCAGCTCAAGTCCGGCGCACCGGCCCGCGGCGAGCGGGTAGCGAAATACAACCGGCTGCTGGAGATCGAGTCGACCGATAGTGACCTGCCCTACGGGCTGCCCGGCTGACTCGTCTCGACACTGGTCGCCATGCTGTCGCGCCACTCGTGGCGGAGATACTCGGTGACAACCATTCCATTGCGTCGGTCGTGAAGTGTTTTGAGGTCACGGGCCAACGGCGGACGCAGGTTCATCGTACCGATCTCGTTCAGCGGTACGAACGCCGGAGCCAGCCCGTCTTCTTTGAAATTTGGGTGGTCGATGGGGCGGGTTGGCGACAGGAACACGAGATCGATCAGGCGCTCGGAATAAGGTCGCACCGTCTCGATGATGAATGCGCAGCTACCGGGATCGACGAGCATGCCGACTTCCTCGCGCACCTCGCGCCGGGCGCATGCCAGCAGGTCTTCTCCAGGGCGAGGGGTACCACCGGGCAGGGCCCAATCGTCTTTATCCCGGCGACGGACCAGTAGCACACGGTCATTGAGAAACACCACGACCGAACAACGCAATAGGACGTGAATATGAGACACCGGCGCCAGCCTCCCCTCCACTTGGTGGAGTAGAAGCCATTAGCGGATCGCGGTATCCGCGGTTACGGCGAGCCTCATCGCCGCTTCCAGTGTTCAGCAGCGCACGCGCCGGCGCAAGCGTGGTGAGTTGCACGGCGGCAGGTGATCGGCGAGACTGTGAGCAAGGCGATGGGGCTCGCCTCAACTGCGGCGCGGCAGCCGTTGATGGCCTCTACCGCACCATCCATGCTGGTGGCATGGACCGGTAGAGGAGGCCTGATGATCCCGCGAGATCTGCTTGTCAGGATCGAGCCGTGAGCGCCGACGAGCTCGTCGTGCTCCGCTGCGCCACGATCGTCTTCCGCAACGGTGAAGTCCTCGTGGTCCGCCGGTCGGCCCGAGGTGACTGGGTGCTCCCCGGTGGTCGCCCGCACCCGCGGGAGGGAGCGCTGGCCTGCGCGCGCCGGGAGGTCCGCGAGGAAACCGGCCTGGACATCGACCCTGGCCGGTGCGCGTTCGTACTCGACACCATCGCCCCGCTCGGTGAGCAGCGCGTCATCGAGGTGGTATTCCTGTCGCCGGACCGACCGTCCGCGCAGCCCGTCGGTTCCGAACCCGGCATGGCGCCGGCATTCGTCACGATGGACCGGCTCGGCGAGCTGAACCTGCGACCTCCGCTGGCGGGTCACATCCGGGCGCTGCACGCGAACCGGAACTACTCGACGGCGCCCTACCTGGGCAACTTGTGGCGGGCCGCGGACAAGGTGCTGGACCGCTGATGGCTTGCCCGACGTACTACTGCTGGTCCTGCTATGCGCCGGCGCAGACGGCGTCGGGCCTGTGTGAGCGCTGCGGCGGGCTCATCGAGGCGCCGCCGGAGGCGAACTACGCCGACCTGTTGGTGTGGGCTCTAGACCACCCCCTTGCCGAGCGTCGGCTAGTGGCCGCGCAGGCGCTCGGCAAGCGGCGCGAGGCGCGCGCTGAGAGTCGGCTCCGTGAGCTGATCTGGACCCGGGAGGATCCTTATCTGGCGGCAGCCGCGGTGCAAGCCCTGGTGGACATCGTCGGGAGGCAGGCCTGCGAAGACCTGCTCACCGAACTCGCTAGGCGCGGTCCGGCACCGGTTCGGCGGACCGCGGCCGACCTGCTCAGTGATCGTGACGGGGCCAGGAAGGTGGCCGGATGACCGAGCCGGCAGCGTTAGCCGCAGCAGCCGCCCTCCTGGAGCCCCTCCTCCCGGCTCAACGGCGCGCCGCTCTGCGCGAAGCGGTCGCCCGCGTTGCGCAGGGACACGCCCGAGTACTGGTGCTCGGCGAGGCCAAACGCGGCAAGAGCACGCTAGTCAACGCGCTGTTCGGTGCACCGCTGCTACCCACCGGGGCGCTTCCGCTGACCTCGGTGACGACCGTGGTCGCGGTGGGCGCGCCAGCCCGAGCGGAGGTCCGTTACCGGGATGGCGCGCACGCGGATATTGCACTGAGCGCGGTCGCCGAGCTGGTCAGCGAGAAGGGCAACCACGGCAACGAGCGCGGCGTGGACCGGGTACTCGTCACCGCCCCCTGCGACTTCCTTCCACCCGGCACAGAGGTGGTGGACACCCCCGGAACGGGTTCCGTCAACCTCGCCAACACCGACGAAGCCCGCCGGGCGCTGTCCACCTTGGACGTCGCGGTGTTGGTGGTGGCAGCTGATCCACCGGTCTCGGTGGCCGAGCTGGACCTGGTGGCCGATGCGATGGTCACCGCGTCACGGGCGGTCGTGGTGGTCAACAAAGCCGATCTGTTGGCCGGTGATGAACTGGCCGAGGTCGTGGATTTCACCGCTCGGGTGGTTGCCGAACGGCTCGGCCAACCGGTGCAGGTCTTCCCGCTGTCTGCGCTGGCCGCCCGCCGCCGCAGCAACGGGTTCGACATCTTCGCGGGCTGGTTGGCAGGCGAGTTGGAGTCACACGGCTCAGCCCACGCGCTGGCCTCCACCGCCCGCGCGTTGCGCCGCGAGGCAACCGTGCTGCGCGACACCCTGCGGGTGCAGGAGGAGCTGCTGCGGCGCCGCGGCGAGCACGGAACCGCCACCATAGCCGCACTGTCGGAGATCCTCGACCGGGCCGGCGACCGGGCCCGCGCCACGGTGGATCACCTGCACGGTGAGGCGCGGCGGCTGCGACGCCGCCTCGACGAGACCCACGAGAAGGCGGTCGCGGCTGCCCTGGAGACCTCGGCTCAGATACTCGCCGAGCTATCCGAGCGCAACGGCGACGGCTCCCCGGAGGACTTGGCCGAGATCGCCCGGTCCAGGATGGCCGACGCCACCCGAGCTCGGGCTCAGGACTGGTTCGCCACCACCGCCGCCGACCTCGATAGCGGCATGCGGCAAGCCGCAGTCCGGGCGATGGAATCGCTGCGTGCCGAGCTGGCCGAGGCCCGCCGCGCGGCCGGCGAGCTGCTGCAACTCGAACTTTCCGACGTCATCGACCTGCCGGGCTTAGAGCCACCGCAGACGCCCTCGTTCGAAGCGTCGGTCCATCCCGGCTGGGAGGAGCTGGTCTCGGCGGCGGTCAAGCGTCGGCTACCCGCTCAGCTGCGCCGCCGCCAGGTGCTGCGCGAGCTGGACAGCTGGCGCCAGACCGCGGTACCACGGCCCTTCGGCCGGGCCCGCTCGACACTGCAGGACAGCCTGCGCGAGGCGGACCGCGCTGCCGAGCGAAGCATCGAAGCCACCCGCACCGAGCACATCGCTGCGTTGCAGCAGGGGGTGGCCGCGGCGCAGGACGAGCGCGGTCGGTCGGAGGGCGCGATCGTCTCGGCGTTGCAGGACCTGGCGCAGCGCTTCTCCACCCTGGACAAGGTGCTCACGCTGCTGGGCAGCCGCTAGCCGAGGTTCACCTGCCATCCACACGCAGTTCGGCGAATACGTCGTGCAGCCGGGTCGTGAAGTGCTCATCCTGTTGCCGACTCCAAAGGGGCCCTCTCTTGTCTGACGTCTTTCTTGCCGGCCCACTCGGGGACGAGTAGTCCCGAACATATGTTCGATGATAGCACTCTGGAGTGGCCGCCGCCACCGGTCATCGCGCCGCCTGAGGAGGTCATCGACTGCCTGGTCGAGGGCTCACCGGGCGCCGTTGAGCCGGTGCGCTGGTCTGAATATGTGCCCGATGGCATGTTGGCCGATCTGCTGGCCCAACCCGCCGAGACTGACCCTGCGCATTGCGAGTTCGAGGCGTTGGAACGGGTCGGGGGATGGGAGCCGGTCATCGCCTGGGCCCAAGCCCGGCAGACCCGCGAGATGACCTCCTTCGTGGCTAGCGCGCAGGCCCGGAACCGGGCGCTGGGTGCATATGATTCGCAGGCGCACGACTCGGCGGTGGCCGAGGTGGGTTTGATGTTGCGGGTGTCGGCGGGTACCGCGGCCTCACGGGTGGGTGACGCGTGGTCGCTGTGCACCCGGCTACCGGCGACGTTGGCGGCGTTGGAGGCGGGTCGGATCACTCTGGCCAAGGCCCGCATCATCGACGCTGAGACGCTGAACCTGACCGATGAGCAGACCGCCGCAGTCGAGACTCAGGTGCTGGCCAAGGCTCGGCAGCAGACTCCGGGGCAGGTGCGGGTCGCGACCCGCCGGGCGGTGCTGCGCGCCGACCCGGCAGCTGCCCGGAACGCACCGAGCAGGCCCGGTGTGAGCGTGGCGTGCGGATTTGGCCCGAACCCGATGGGATGGCCACGTTGTCCGCCTACCTGCCGGCAGCTGACGCCGTTGGGGTGTTCGCGGTGCTCGACGAGCACGCCAATATCTCCGCTAGCGCCCGGTGCTCACGGGTCGTCCGATAACCACGCCGGTGGTTTAGTTGTGCGGCCAGTCGCTCACGACGGTGTGCAGCACGGTGAGCGCGTCACCGGCCACACGTGCGGTAACCGGCAGGCCACCGGGCACCACCAGGCTGGATTTACGGGCGCGGGTTGCGTGGCATGAGCCGCCGAACCCACCGAGGTACATTTCGTCGCGGTGTTCGAGGGTTTCCCGCCAGCCGAATAAGGGCCCGTCGTCACCTGGGGCGATCCGTTGGAAGGTGAATCCGTGGCTCTTGGCGAGGTCTAGCAACCGTTTCGCTGCGACCACATCCGGGCCGTCTGTGCTGGTCACCGGGACACCGCACGGTCGGCTAAGTTCAGCAATCCGGTTCGCAGTTGCTCGTCGGTGAGGCTGGGCGCGGTGTCGGCCAGTGTGATGATCTGCCGCCGTAACCACCGCAACCGCCCGGCCTCGCGCACTGCCGCACCGAGGTCGCCCACCAGCGCGACCGTGCAAGAGTCCGGCACGGTGAACGCCCAGTCAGTGCCGCAATTATCGCAAGCCCATGCCCGGACAAGGCCGGTGTCGGCGGTCTGCCGGGTCAGGTCGCTGGTGCGGCAGTAGGGGCACGCTTCGGTGGTGTCGGTCGCGGTGGTGCTGGTGTTCACCGGGCGGGTGTCGATCGGCATCTGCTCTCCCGGACTTCGGTGGTATTCGGTTGGGACCGTCCGGGCGCCGGGGAGCACCGTGGAAGCGGATGTGACGGGGGGCAGCTTCCGCTCAGCCCGGCGACCGGTCGGAGTTTTAGGGAGGCGAAGCCGTACCGACGATTACGTTCGCGCATTCCTGGCATTGTTTCCCGCACGACTTGTCCCGCAATGGGGTGACGATCATCAACCGCCCCACTTGATGCTCACCCCAACCACTCACCTAAAACGTCGAATAGTTGAGTGGCGGTTTTCTCGTCGAGGATGATCACGCACTGGTCGGTGGCGTGCGGATTCAACTCAATGAGGTCATCGCGTTTGGTGCACACCAGCGGGGTGTAACCGCGCGCACCGCCGTGCGTAGTGCAAGTGATGTCGATGACTCTGCGGTTCGGGTCACGGCGACCCGGCTTACCCGAACCGGCGTCCGTGGTCATCGCGATCTCTGCGTGGGGACGGTGGCGACGGTGGCCGATTTACAACCCCAGCAGGAGCGCCCTCCCGGCTCAACGAGTGGAGCGGGCAGCACAACCGCGCCGCACAGTGCCACGTAATCGGTTTTCGGTCGCAGCCCAGCGGCGAGCGCGTCAGGCGTCACAAGGTGGACCAGACCGTCGCGCACGTCCACCAGGTCGAGAGTGTGTACCGGGCGCCGCCGTCCAGTGGCGTCCGGTACCAGCCGGTGCTTAGCCATGGGATGACCCGCTTTCGCTGGTCGGGGTGGTGGATCCGACCAGCCGCCGGAACAGCAGTGGTGGGCAAGAAACCGGCGACCGGTCGGAGCTGCGGGGCATCGTGATGTCGATAGGCGGATCGGCAGGGCTGGAGCGGCGGCAGCTCATGCCGAACTGCGGTGCGCCAGGTGTTCGCCGCCGGGGCTCTGGGTTCCACTCCCGCAGTCGGGCAAGGATGCGCTCCAGCGTCGCGGTGTCGGGCATCTCCCAAGGTGCGTCGATCATCCTGCCCGTCATGGGTCGTCGCCTCCGGCCCCATCGTCGGTTGTCCATCGTGGTGTGTCCACTGGGAGGGTAACAACGTATCGCTACGATGACGATAGCGTACTAAATCCATATACAGTCAGGGAGCTACCACTACGATGGTCAACATGGCAGGACCGACGATCAGACGGCGGCAACTCGGCATCGAGCTACAGCGACTCCGCGACGCTGCGGAGATCACCCGACAGGTGGCCGCAACCGCTATCGGCTGCTCACCCGCCCGGATCGGGCACATCGAGTCGGGTCGTAACGTGCTCGGGAAGGCGGAGCTGATCGTGCTGGCCCGCGACCAGTATGGAGCCGATACCGACACCCTCGCCACCCTGGAGGAGCTGCGCCAGGAGGCCAGCAAGCGCGGCTGGTGGAGCATCTACGGGTTGCCGGAGTGGCTCAGTGCCTACGTCGGCTTGGAACACGACGCGACCTCGGTGCGCTCGCTGGAGTTGGAAGTAGTCCCCGGCCTACTCCAAACCGAGGACTACGCACGGGAGCTGTACGCGCTGTCGGGCCGGTCGTCACCCAAGGAAGTGGACCGGCGCGTTGCCGCTCGCATACAGCGCCAGGAACGCCTCAGCGGCACGGACCCGCTGCAACTGACCGCCGTGGTATCTCAAGCGGCGTTGGAGCGCTGCGCCCGCCACCCACGGGTAGCCGCCGCTCAACTCCAGCAACTCGCGGA
>JAICSB010000166.1 GCA_025937115.1 Pseudonocardiaceae bacterium
CGCGCGGCGGCGGGCGAAATCATCCTCGATGACCGTATCGAGTCCCACCACATCATCAACGCCGGGCGAAACACCGACACTGATGAGTGGTATGCCGCTGGGGTTAACTCCCCGCGGTGCGCGTTGTTGACTAGCCGTCATTTGATGTCCCCGGGCCGACACCGATACTTGTTCAGCCACCGGGGTCTGGGGCGACACCGCTCCCGACACCTACTTCCCCCGAGGGGGGCACGGCGCATGAGCGTTGGTAACGAGATTACCAGAGACCGACCCGCCGATAGACCACCGCGCCGCGATTCAATCCTCATTCCGCCATCCGGGAGCAGGTGCCGAAGGGCGGGGTGGACGCGCTGCCTACAGGCCGGGCCAAGTTCGTGTTGTCCTCCAACCGGAGGGTCAGGGCCGGAAAGTCGTTTGGCTAGCGGCTGAGCTTGCCGTCGCTGGTCAAGCTGCTGTTGGGCGTCGCATTCTGAGCTGGCGTGCCCCCAGTGTGACCCGCCGAAGCCCGCGCTCGTGCCCAAACTCGGTCGGTTCCGCTATAGATGACGGCCCACTGCGGGGGTTGGTTGGTCGTGCCGCTCGTTTGACGTCCCTGTGCGGAGCGAAAAGTCCGTTGAATTCCGGGGTATGCTCGTAGTGGATGGCCGCTATACCAACACCCTGGCGAGCGGACAGCGGAAATCTTGGTCCGTGGACCTTGCGTGCCCGTTCACGCGGGGACTTACCGGAAACACTGGCGATGACGGCCAGAGTCTCGCTGCCTGTGTATGAGGGCGTTTTCCAGCTCACGGTGCGTTATATTCTGGACCCTTGAAAAGCGGGGGTCGGGCACGGTGCGCCGTGCCACCACCGTGCTGGTGTGGCCGGAGAGTGTGACGCGCGGTGGGTGGCCGGGTCCCAGATCGATACCTCCCCGTCGTGTTCGGTGAATATCTCGCTGTTGGCGGAGGCCAGCCAAGACCAGCTGGGCGACCGCCAGCGCGGTCACGTTGCTGGTCGCTGCTGGTGCGCGTCTAGCTCACCCGCTGCAAGAATGTCGAGCATGGCTGAAACACCTGAGGGTTCCGCCGGCCCGTCTCCGCCGTGCCGTCGTCGCCCGTCTTCCGATTCCGAACTCGGATTCGTGCGCAGGCCGATGGTGCGCTGGCTCGATCCCCACCAACTCATCGACACCGCTGTGCGGGTTCTCCTTTCAGGCATGTTCAGCTCCTACGCCGACAGCCGGGAGTCGCAGGCGCGGGTGCCAGCCGAGGTCCCGGACCGCTCCGAGGAAGCTGATCTGTGGCTGGACTACGTGGCCGACGTCGGTGACGGCTGGAACTCGACGTACACCGTGGCCAGGCTCTTGGCCGCCGAGGAGCTCAAGCTGGACTGGGAGGGCCAGGCCCACGCCACCGAGCGGGGGCGGATCCTTGTCATGGGCGGTGACCAGGTGTATCCGGTGCCCAACGCCGCGGAGTATGAGAACCGCATGCTCGGTCCGTACCGGGCGGCGCTGCCGTGCGTCCCGGGGGAAGCTCCTGAGCTGTTCGCGATTCCGGGAAGCCACGATTGGTATGACGGGCTCGTCAACTTCATCAGCATCTTTTGCCGCAACCACTGGATCGGCGGATGGAAAACACGCCAGCGCCGAAGTTATTTCGCGATCAAGCTCCCGTACGGCTGGTGGCTGTGGGGCATCGACATCCAGTTCGGTTCCTACATCGACGAGGAACAACTGCAGTACTTCGCCGATGTCGCCGCTGATCAGGTGCAGCCCGGGGACCGCATCATCTTGTGCATGGCCAAGGAGGTCGAGAGCGGCAGGAAGCAGGCCGAGATCCATTCCGACCGGGATGTGGAGTTTCTGGAGCGCGAGATCATCCAGCCCTGTGGTGCCCGGCTGCTGCTGTATCTCAAGAGTGGAAAACACTACTACGCCCGCTACGAGCAGGAGGAGAATGGCTTTCGCCAGCACATCAGCTCGGGCGGCGGCGGCGCCTTCCTGCATCCCACCCACAACCTGCCCGAGCGCATGGATCTCCCCGGCGTAGAAGAAGTCATCACCTACCGCAGAGCGGGCACGTATCCTTCACCGGCGGTATCGAAACGGCTGAGGAAGCGGATGTGGCTGCTGCCTGTCGACAACCTTCCCCTGGCCGGGGTGTTCGGCACCGTCCAGGTGCTGTTGGCGTTCATGCTGGGACTGCATTTAGGAGATCGCCACGTCTCGCTTGGCCTCGGCGACTTGCGTCACGCTCTGTGGGAGAGCCCGACGTCTTTCCTCCTCATCCTGCTCATGATCGTGTCTTTGGCTGGGATGGTGCGCTTCGCCCACGATGCCAGCGGCGTCCGCCGTTTGATGCTGGGGATGGTCCATTCGACGTTGCAACTTGCGGGCGTGGCCGGGGTCATGATCGCCGCCTCCTGGCTGTCGTCGGCCTTCGGGCTTCGGGGCGTGTGGTCCTTGGTCGCTTTCCTCAGCCTGGTCGGCCTGGTGGGTGGCATCGCAGGAATGGTAGGGATCTCGGGCTACCTCTGGGCCACCAACTGTCTTGGTCTGCACGGAACCGAAGGGTACGCATCCCTGCACCACCAGGACCTTAAGCATTTTCTCCGTCTGCACATCGAGACCGACGGCGCCCTGACGGTGTACCCGATAGGCATCGACCGAGTCCCCCGGAAATGGACGCTGCACCCGGACGCACCTGCACATGCTCCCTGGTTCGCCCCCGAGGGCTCTGAACCCGAGCCGCACCTCATTGAAAAACCAATCACGATCACTGGTCAACCAAACCCAGAAAACTTCGACACTGACCAAAAGCGCATATCGTCATCATAAATCAATCCCGTGCCAGAGATCATGGGCGAACGTAGGCTTACCAGTGCCCGACCCAGTCCTTGCGCCACCCCGGTCACGACCGCGACGTGACCCGTATAGGGACCGTGCCCTCGCCGGCTGAGGCAAGTCTCCAAGACGGCCGGCCACGAACACTGCCGTGGCTAAGCCGGTTGGGCAGGATGTGACCTCCCTGAGGGCTACCACACGGCAACCCGGGGGCAGACCCAGACGACGCACGCACCGATTCTGTTGAGGGCTCCCCCCGGGCTGCCGTGTGGTCGAGCTACGCCAGGAAGACGAGATGCCCCACAACCCCACCATGCAAGATCGATCGATGATCCCGCCACCCATGACGAGCCTGGTCGAGAGAAACGCCTGATCAAGAATCAGGTGCTCGGCGAGCAGACACACAGCCGGTCAGAACCCGCGCTCAAGATCCCCCCTTGGCCTACATCAGTTACTACATCAACGGCTACGGACGATCATGAACGTCCTTGGACCTGGCCCGGAGCATATGGCACGACCCTGGACAACCAGTAGGTAGTGGCGGGGTGCTGCCTGTGACTATGGATCAGAAGCTAATTGTTCGGCGCGGCAGGCACCCACGAACCGCCTGCCCCGCTCCGGATTCCCAACGAGTCCCAGAGTGCAGGTGCATCGGTAGTCGCCAGGTAGTAATGGCTCGTCCTGACGACCGCAACGGACGACGGCTCCCGGGTCCGGATGAGGATCTACGCACTCCACGTCTAGGGCCCCTGTCCCGGCCCTGAGACAAGCCGTGGACTTCGGTCGCGGTACGGGTGACTCGCGGGGGTGGTAGCTGGTGCGCCGGGGAGGATTTCGATGGTGGTGATGGTGCCGTCGATGACGGCGGTGGCTAGTTCGGTGAGCCGTTGGTTGTGGTTGCGGGCGTAGTTGCGGAGCTGGGTGAAGGCCTGGGCGGGGTCGATGCCGTGGCGTTCGGCGAGGACGCCTTTGGCTTGCTCGATGAGAACGCGGCTGTTCAGGGCGGTCTGTAGCTGGTCGACGAGGATGTCGTGCTGGTGTTGGGCGCGTTCCTGGATCAGGCCGATGGTGGCTACGTCGGCCATGGCTTGACCGATTTGGGTGACCTCGGGTGCCAGGGCATTCGCCTCGGTGTGAAACAAGTTCAGCGCCCCGACGACCTGCGTGCGCAACCGCATCGGCAACGCGTGCACGGTGCGAAACCCGGACTCGGTAGCCGCGGGAGCGAACAGCGGCCACCGGTCGGTGGCCCTGCTCAGGTCAGGGTGGCTGACCGGCGCGCCGGTGCGATAAGCATCCAGGCAGGGGCCGTCGTGGTTTTGTAGCTGGAACAGCTCTAGCAGGTGGATGTTCTCCGCGGAGGAGGCCATCACCCGCAGCTGGTCGCAGGAGTCGCCTAGCAGCAGCCCGGTCGCGGACACGTCGAGCAGCTCCATGCAGCGATCCACCAGCTTGTGCAGGAACTCGACCACGTCGAAGTCGTCGACCAGGGTGTCGGCGAGCTCGACGAAGGTTCGGGCCAATCGGTCATCGGCCATCGGTGTCACCTCTGGTGAACAGATCGGGCAGCACCACGGTACGCCTCCTATGCGGTGTGTTCGGGGTCAAATCGTTGTCGGCGGGCGACGACGTCGGCCGCCAGCTCAGACAGCGGGCGCCCCTCGGCGAACGCCCGCGCGCGCAGCCTGCTCAACGCCTCAGCGATCCCGACACCGAGCTGCACTGAGATCATTCCGGTGGCCTGGTGGATTTCGGGCCGACTACCCAGCAGCCAATCAACCGCCGAGTAACCCTCCTGGGAGTCGATGCCGGCTTGCTCGTCGAGCACCAGCCGCAGCGCGAACTCGGCGAATACCCACGCCTCAGCCAGCTCCTCGGCCGGCAAGGAGCTCCGGCGGTCGGAGTACAACACGAAGACTCCGACGCGGATGGCACCCAAACGCAACGGCAACGCGAACAGCGCCCTAGCCCCGGCCTCGACAGCTGCCGGGGCGAACAACGGCCACCGAGCCTGCGCCTCGGCGCAGTCCAGGTCATCCACCAGCACCGAAGGGCCACCCGCCAGCACCTTCAGAGACGGGCCTTCACCCACGGTGAGCTGCAATTCCTCCAGTTCCCGGCTCAGCGGGCCGATAGCACACAGCACCTCGGAGACCACCCGGCCACTGTGAACCGCTACCGCCACACCACTGACCGGCAACCGAGCCGCGGCCACCTGACACAGGCAGCGCAGCGACACCGGGACGCCGAGCGCCTCGGCGTGAGCGGTCACCACGCCCCACACCCGGTTGGCTCGGGTAGCCTCTGTCACCGGCTACTGCTCCCTGCCCGCTTCCAGGCCCGATGCCCCCCGGTGCGGGCCTGCTGCCGAGGAACGTGGCATAGCGGCTCGCTGCGGTAACAGTGAACAAGCTGTGGAAGAGATACATCGGGGTCGACGCCAAACGGTTCAGGTATCCAGCCGGCCCTCCAAGTAGTCCGCATAGTGCTCGATCCACGCACCACGTCCCCATCAGTGCGACACGCTAGCCAACCCTGATACCAAATGGCGTCAGAGGCCGCGGCACACGCGTGGAACCGGCGGACGAAATCGCCGTCGACGTACTCCTGAATTCCTACACCAGCACCGGAGGAAGCGCTCATACTGACCAGCGACACGCCGCTGGGGACAGTCCCCAACAGTGGGCGCTCCTGACTAAACACCATTTGCTCTCCCCAGGCCGACGCCAACACTTATAACCACCGGGTCCGGGGCGGCCCGCGCCCAATTCGTACTCCCGCGAGCCGAACTGGCAACAGGACATGAGCGCTGGTAACAAGCTTAACAGGAGCACCGACCTGCAGATATGCCCAACCACACGCGACCGCTGACCCCATAACGCGCGCCCATACTCGAGGGCGTCAAGCACGAAGGACCAGCCGATCGCGGCCAGCGTCGGCCGCCATCAGGCGTCTCCGTTCAAGATCATCATCAGCGAGTCCATAAGCCGACGCGGCGCGATCAAGTTCGCACTCGACCTGCCGAGAATCACCACGGCCAGCGGCACCGCGTTAATGGACTACCGAGTCGCTCCGCGATCTCCTGCTCTTGCTCCGCCGCCACCAGGCCGTATAACCGGTGCCGCGCGGGATGCTGGTCAGAAACTAGTTGACGGCACGCGGCACAGGTCCGGCACAGACCGTCGGGAGCAAGGTAGCCTGCCCGAGCCCAACGGCCCGAGATTAGCCCGGCATCCTGGGCAAACGGACAACGTAGGCCCTCGTGGCTCAGGGGATAGAGTATCGGTTTCCTAAAGTCCTGTGTCGAGCGGTGCGGTCGGCGCCCTGGGACCCGTCTCCTTTTCCGTCTCATTCGCGTTCGTTCGCGGGCGTCCGCCAACGGTCGCGAGAGCGCTCCGGCGCAGGTCGCGGACGGTGCCGATCACTAACGGACACTGCACCGTAGTCCTGAAAATCGGAAGGTCGGCGGTTCGACCCCGCCCCTGGCCACCAAACTGCTGGTAGAGCAGATGCAACAGCGAAGCTGGCAAGATCAACCCCCATAATACCCCCACCTTTCGCGCGACTCGCTGGCCGCCCATCGGGGCAGTCACCCGGCAGAGGAGCGGCCCGGCACCGGTTGTCCACGCTGTTGCTGCGCCAGGGCATCGTCTACTACGGCGGCAAGCCCTGGACCGCCAATCACGATCTCTGGCTGCGTGCGCAGCGCCGAGCCGAGGTGGTCAGCCTGCCCGGTTTGGGGTTGGCGTACGACACCGCCTACGACACGCTGCTGGCCACGGTGGCGCGCCGGAACCAGCTGGATGCCGCGATCGCGCAGATGGCCGCCGACAGCGCGGTCACCCCAGTGGTGATCCGGTTGGGGTGCCTGCGTGGGTGTCGACGTTGACCGCGTTCGGGTTGGCGGTCGAGATCGGGGACTGGCACGCCCTTGAGCGGCCGCTCAACCGGTGCTTACCTAGGGCTGGTGCCCACCGAGTCCTCCTCCAGCGGGTCACGGTCACAAGGTTCGATCACCAAGACCGAAAACGCTCATGCCCGCCGGCTGCTGATCGAAGCGGCCTGGCATCACCGCAAGCCCTACCGCATCGGTGTGGATCTGCAGCGCCGGCAGGACCGGGCC
>JAICSB010000648.1 GCA_025937115.1 Pseudonocardiaceae bacterium
CACGCGGCCGACGCCGCCGAGCAGGGCGCGAGCGCGGATCACAGCGTCCTGGAGCAGGCGCAGCTGGTCGAGTGTGAGCGGGTGCAGCTTCGTCGTCGGCACGGCCAGCTTCGCCAGCGACGTCACCGCGGTGGCCCAGTCGCCCGACTTGACGGCGTCGTCGAAGACGGCCGCTGCTCGTTCGGTTTCGACGGTCCGGAGTTGCACGCGCACATGTCGATCGTGTCAAACTCTGGTAACACGGGGGGAGGGGATGTCGGTGGCCGCAGGTAGGCGTGCTGTTGTGGTAGCCGCCGTGCTGATCGGTCTCGGTGCGGGCGGTTGCGGCACCCCGCCCAGGGGATCGGTGTCCGAGCCGACTTCTGAGCTGACCGGCGTTCATCCGTGCGACCCCGCTGCTCTCGGCGCCACCGCACCCGGTCCGTTCCGGGATTCTGTCGGCGTTACGTTCAGCTGCGCGACGCTGTCCGTGCCGTTGGATCATGCCGGGCTGCGGGCCGCTCCCCAGCAGCCCGGGCAGCTCTCGTTGCAGGTCGCGATGGCCGACAACATCAACGCACCGCGCGGTGTGCTGATGTGGCTGGTCGGCGGCCCGGGTGAACCGGGGGTGGGGTTGACCGCGGTGATCACCCACCAGTTCGACCCGGCGGTGCTGCGCGACTACCGGCTGGTGATGATCTCCTCGCGCGGCACCGGCACCGGCGCACTGCAATGCCCGCAACTGCAGCAGGTGATGGGCAACTCGGATCAGACGGTGCCCCCGCCCAGCGCGGTGCAGGAGTGCGCCCAATCCATCGGGGCTGATCGGCGGTTTTACACCACCGCCGACACCGTCGCTGACCTGGAAACACTGCGCCAAGCGTTGCGGGTGGGCAGCCTCACCCTCGACGGTGCCTCGTACGGCACATTCGTCGCCGAGCGTTACGCGATCACCCATCCCGACCGGGTATCGCGGTTGGTGCTGGACTCGGTTGTACCGCAGGACACCTTCGATCCGCTGGCGATCGCCGCCTTCAACCGCACCGCGCAAGTGCTGCGGATGGTGTGCGCGGAAACCCGGTGTGGCACTGACCCGGCGCAGGACCTCTCTGACGTGATCGGGGTCCACCACGACGGCCCCCGGCTGCTCACCATTCTCAGCGGGCTGACCGGCGGCGCGCCCCGGTTGACCGGCATGGTGGCCGCGCTGCACGAGGCGGCGCGGGGTGACTACACCGCGCTGGACGGGATCATCGCTACCGAAACCCGCGACCAGGCCATCTCGGCCGAGCAGCTGAGCCAGGGCTTGCACGCCGCCACCGTGTGTGAGGACTTCAGCTGGCCGTGGGGTGATGCCGATGCCCCAGTGCCCGGCCGGGCCGGCGCGACCGCGAAGGCGGTCGCCGCACTGCCGGACGCGGCGGTGTACCCCTACGACCGGGCCACCGCCGCCGGCACCGGAACTGTGGTGACCTGTGAGCTGTGGCCGCAGACCCCGGTGGTGGCGTTCCCGGCCGGGGCCGACCTGCCGCCAGTGCCGACGTTGCTGCTGGCCGGCGACCATGACCTGATCACCCCCCTGGCGTGGACCCAGCACGAGGCCGCCCACGCCCCCCGCGGTCACCTAGTCGTCATCCCCGGCGCCGGCCACATCACCCAAAACACCGGCAACGGCCCGGCAGCCCGAACAGCCGTCACCAAGTTCCTGACTGGCCCGTGAGGTGCCCACGGTGGACGTCGTGAACTCGACAGCAGCGACCTTTTCAGTGACTTGCGACGTCGGTACTGTCGAGTTCGCGACGCGGCTCTCACCGGCGGGTAAGTGATGTCAGACGGGCTCGAGTTGGCGGGGCGTATTGCGCTCGTTACGGGAGCTAGTGGCGGTATCGGTAGGGCGATCTGCCGGCGGCTTGCTGGCGAGGTCGCGGGGCTCGCGGTCGCCTACGGTCGCAATGCTGAGCCGGCCGAGGCGCTCGCGGCTGAGATCGTCTCCGGTGGTGGCACAGCGCGGGCCTTCGGCGCCGACATGGCAGCGCCGGATGCTCCAGAACGGTTGATCGACGACGTCGATGCGGCGCTAGGACCGGTTGACATCCTCGTCGCCAATCACGGCCTCGCGCGCCAGGCCCGTTACGAGGACGTTGACGCCGCGGTCTTCGACCACACGCTGGCGGTCAATCTTCGGGCGCCGTTCCTGCTGGCCCGCCGCACCTTGCCGG
>JAICSB010000351.1 GCA_025937115.1 Pseudonocardiaceae bacterium
CGGCGAGCAGGTCTTCGGTGATCTTCAGGTTCTCGTCACGGGATCCGAGCAGGGACAGCACGGCGGTGTCTGGGATCACGATCTTCGACTGGACCGGCTGGGGCTGCGTCGTCTCCGAACCGGATCGGGAGGCGCCCTCCATCGGGGTAGGGGTCACGTGGGAGTGGGTCCTACTTCCTGCGCACGCGCGCGTCTCGGGTCAACCGGTAGGACAGATGCTAGCCGCAGACCTGACTCCGCGGGGCGTTGATTGCTCGTTCGCACCACGCGGTGCCCCACTACGGTCCGCGGTCGGACACTAACGGGGCGGCTGAAGCCGACCGGATCATCGAATGAATTAGTGATCATCGAAAGTGAGCCGTGGCCGTGCGAATTCGCACAGTTACGACTCAGTTTCGGCAATCAGAATAGCGCTGCAACGCTCACTGGAAAAGGATGCTGCGCCGCGGCGGAAACTGGGGGCTGTCCCGCCGCGGCGCAGCGCCGCCGGACCGAGGGGGGAGGTGCCCGGCGGAGCTCTGTGGGCTTGTCTGTCAGCCCTACTAATTCCTCAATCAGGTGGCTTGCGTACTTAATGTTAGCCTTTCGCGGCTCACTCTCACTATTTATCACCTGAATGACCTAGCTCCAGCGCTGAGACAGAGCGCCTATTGCACCCAGAGCGACGGCTCCGGCACTCGAAGAACGCAATACCCCGCGGCCGAGCCGTACCGGCCGACCTCCTACCGCGGTAAGCGTGGCCAGTTCGACGTCGGTGATGCCGCCCTCAGGTCCGACCACGAGCAGTAGTTCTCCCGCGGCGGGCAACGCCACCATGGGCAGCGGTTGCGCGGCACTCTCGTGCAACACCAGGCAAGCCGCAGCGGCAGCGCAGCGCTGCCCGAGCGCGGTGGTGTCCAGTGGCTCGGCCACCTCGGGGAACCATCCGCGACGAGACTGTTTGGCCGCCTCTCGGGCGGCCTGCCGCCAGCGGGACAGCGCCTTGGCTCCGCGCGGCCCATCATCCCAGTGGGCCACGCAGCGGTCAGCTCGCCACGGCAGTACCGCGTCCACCCCCGCTTCAGTGGCCAGCTCCACCGCCAGCTCCCCACGTGGGCCCTTGACCAGTGCCTGGGCCAGCGTGATCCGCAAGATCGGAGTGGGCTCGCACTCCCGGCGCAGCGCCTTAAGGTACAGCCGATCGCGACCCGCGTCGAGCACCTCACACACGGCCAAGTCGCCACGGCCGTCGGTGAGCACCAGACCCTCGCCGGCGCGCAACCGTCGCACCGTCGCGGCGTGCCTGCCCTCGGGTCCGTCCAGCGTCGTCTCGCCGCCCTCGCAGGGCAACTGCGCGGCGAAGAACACCGGCAGGCTGCTCACCGCGGCTCCTCAGCGTCCGTGGAACCAGCGTCCGTGGAAGATCAGCGCCCGCCCAAGGAATCCCGCAACCTGGAGAACAATCCGCCCGCTCGGCCGTTCGCCGTGAGCTCAGCCTGTTCCTCACCCCGCAGCAGGGCAAGCTCGCGCAACAGTTCGCTCTGCCGGGGATCCAGCCGGGTGGGGGTTACCACATCGAGGTGGACGAACAGGTCACCCCGGCCCTCGGCGCGGCCTGTGCTGCGCAGCCGTGGCATTCCACGCCCCCGCAGAGTCAGCACGGTCGCACACTGGGTGCCCGGTTCAACGCGCACCTCTTCGGTGCCATCGAGGGTTTCCAGCGCGACGGTGGTACCCAGTGCGGCGGCGGTCATCGGGACCCGCACAGTGCAATGCAGGTCAGCACCGTCGCGGGTGAACGTTTCGTGCGGCACCTCCTGCACCTCGACGTACAGATCACCCGCCGGACCGCCACCAGGACCTACCTCGCCTTGGCCGGCCAACCGCACGCGCATCCCGTCGCCCACCCCGGCAGGCACCTTGGCCGTGACGGTGCGGCGGGTCCGGACCCGGCCATCGCCACCGCATTGGCGGCAGGGGTCCGGGATGACCTCGCCGAAGCCGCGGCACACCGGGCACGGCCGCGAGGTGACCACCTGGCCGAGAAATGAACGCTGCACGTTCTGCACCTCGCCGGCCCCGGCACAGGTGTCGCAGGTCTGCGGCCGGGTGCCGGGCGCGCAACCCGACCCGTTGCATTCGTTACACAGCACGGCGGTGTCGACGGTGAGCTCGCGAGATGCCCCGGTCGCACACTCCTCGAGAACCAGCTGCAGCCGGATCAGCGCATCCGAACCGCTCTGTACCCGGCTACGTGGCCCCCGCCGGCCGGCGCCGCCGGTCGCGCCGAAGAAAGCATCCATGATGTCGCCGAAACCGAACCCACCGAAGGGATCACCCCCTGCGCCACGACCGCCGCCAGACTCCAGCGGGTCCCCGCCGAGGTCGACGATCTGGCGTTTCTGCGGGTCGGTCAGCACCTCGTAGGCCGCGGTGATGGTCTGGAAACGCTGCTGCGCCTCGGCGTCGGGATTGACGTCGGGGTGCAGCTCACGCGCAAGCTTGCGGTAGGCGCGTTTGATCTGTTCCGCGTTGGCGTCCCGGGGCACACCCAGGATTGCGTAGTAGTCCCTGGCCACGCTGGCGTCCTCCTGCCGCAGCCCTCGCCGCGGTAATCGTCGTGCATATCGATGAGCCCGACTCTGCTCACCGGGTAGTCAGGATCTCTCCCACGTATCGTGCTACCGCGCGCACCGCGGCGATGGTGCCTGGATAGTCCATTCTGGTCGGTCCGACCACGCCCATCCCCCCGACCACCGTGCCGTGTGAGGCATAGCCGATCGAGACCAGTGAGGTGCTGCGCATCTCCTCGGCTTCGTTCTCCTCACCGATCCGCACCGTGATGGTGCCCGTGTCACGGGCGACGGCTAGCAGCTTGAGCACGATCACCTGCTCTTCCAACGCCTCGAGTACCTGGCGTAACGAGCCGGGGAAGTCGGTGGCGTTGCGGGTCAGATTGGCGGTCCCCCCGAGCAGCAGCCGCTCCTCGGGATGTTCGACCAATGTCTCGATGAGAACCGTCGAGGCCCGGGTCATCGCGTCGCGGAGCTCAACCGGCGCCTGCTCGGGAAGGTCGGCCACGGCGGCGGAGGCCTCCGCCAGCCGGCGCCCGGACAGCGCCTGGTTGAGCAGCGTTCGCAGCTTCGCTACCTGGTCCTCGGTGATGACATCACCCAGGTCGAGAAGACGCTGGTCCACCCGGCCCGCGTCAGTGATCAGGACCAGCATCAACCGGGCCGGGGTCACCGCGAGCACCTCGAGGTGGCGCACCGTGGACCGGCTCAGCGTGGGGTACTGGATTACCGCCACCTGCCGGGTGAGCTGGGCAAGCAACCGCACGCTGCGGCGCAACACATCGTCAAGGTCAACCGCACCGTGCAGGAACGTCTGCACCGCACGGCGCTCAGCCGCCGATAGCGGCTTGATCTCCGAGAGCCGATCGACGAACAACCGGTAACCCTTGTCGGTGGGCACCCGACCGGCGCTGGTATGCGGTTGGGTGATGTAGCCGTCCTCTTCCAGCGCCACCATGTCGTTGCGAATGGTCGCGCTGGATACCCCGAATTGGTGGCGTTCGACCAACGATCGGGACGCCACCGGCTCATGGGTGGCCACGTAGTCGGTGACGATGGCACGCAGTACCTCGAACCGGCGGTCGTCCGCGTTCACGTCACCTCCCTGGCGCTTGGTTCTGCTACCGAAGTCCTGGCCCTGGTAGGCCCTGTGGCCCGAGTCTAGTGCGCCCCGGGCGCAGCCGTTGGAACCCGCCGACACGCCCGATACCCTGGGCCCTCACGCCGAGGGGGGAACGGAGGTGAGCACCGGCTGTGATCTTCAAAGAAATCCGGAATGGGCGCCCGTATCCCGAGCACGGGTTCTCCATGAAGGACTGGGCACAACTCCCACCCCAGCAGGTGCGCTTGGCAGACCTGGTCACCACCGCCACCGTGGTGGAGCTGGACCGGCTGCTGTCCGAGGACCCCACTCCCTTCGGTGATCTGTTCCCGCACGCGGTCCGGTGGTGCGGCGAACTGTTTTTAGAGGACGGCCTGCACCGCGCCCTACGCGGCGCCCTGCAGCAACGCACCGCCCTGCAAGTCCGGATCCTCGACCTGGACCTCCTACGCAGCTGACCGCCGCCGGGCACAGGTCACGTCGGTCGCCCGTCGATCCAGTTTGACACCATCCATGCCAGGATCGGCCGAGTGATCACGGTTTGCGTGCCGGGAGCGACAAAAAATGTCGTTCTCGGCACACATTCAGCGATCATGAAAAGCGCGACCGTCCAGCGCCCTGCGGCAGGCAGTGGCGCAGCTATTTCCC
>JAICSB010000531.1 GCA_025937115.1 Pseudonocardiaceae bacterium
ACAGCCGCAGGACGCGCGGGCCGAGCGCGGCGACCACCCGGCGGTGGGTGGGCACCCCGTAATCGTCGAGCTGCTTCAGGTAGTCCACCAGGGCGTCGTAGGGCTTGCGGTACTCGGTGTGAGCCTCGGGATGGCCGACGCCGATGCCGAGCAGGAAGCGGCCCGGGTAGGCCGCCTCGATGCGGTGGAAGGATTCGGCCACCGGCTTGGCGGCCGCCGTCCAGATGTTGACGATGCCGGTGCCCACCTGCAGTGTCGTCGTCGCTTCCAGGAGGGGCTCGACCCAGGTCAGCTCGGCGGCCGGCGAACCGCCGACCCAGACGGCCCCGTACCCCAACGCCTCGATGTCCTTGGCTTGCTGGGGTGTGACGCCGCGTCCGAACGATCCGAACCGGCCGAGATCGGGCTTGCTTGGTGCATCGGTCATGGTGTTCCCAACCGAGCGCGGTGTGGCCCTATTCCGGGATCGTGACGTTTTCCTCCGCCTCGTCGAGGTCGACCGTGGTGACGTCGGCGGCGGGCGGTTCCAGCGGCAACAGCACGATGAATCGGGTATCGCCGGGCGCCGATTGAACCCGCAGGTCCCCGCGGTGCTTCTTGACGACGATGTTGAACGCCAGATCCAGCCCCAGGCCGGTGCCCTCGCCGAACGGCTTGGTGGTGAAGAACGGCTCGAAGATGTGCTCGCGCACGTCCTGCGGTATTCCCGGCCCGGTGTCACAGATTTCGACGCGGGCCATGTTCTCGCCGTCCCGGCAGGTGCGGATGGTCAGCGTGCCACCGGTGTCGCGCATCGCGGCGATCGCATTGTCGATGATGTTGGTCCACACCTGGTTGAGATCTCCTGGGTAGCACGGGATTTCGGGAAGCGATTGGTCGAAATCCTTAACCACGGTGACGGCTCGAGAATTTTTGCCGCCGTCCTTGGTCAACCGGTCGGCGAACATCACCAGCGTGCTGCGCAGCAGGTCGTGCACGTTGGTCACCTGGAACGGCGCGCGATCCAGCTGCGAATACTGTTTGGCGTCGGCGACCAGCGCCGAAATCCGTTTGCTCGCTTCGCCGATCTGGTTCATCAGCAGCTCGCTCTCGATGGTGTAGTTGATCCATCGGATCGCCTGCTCCAGCGATGTCGACGCGAGCTCGTCGGCGACCGTGGAAATCCGCTCCAGCGCATCGGTGTCGATGCCGCCCTCCACGAATGTCGGTGCGATGTCCCACCCGCCGTCGATACCGTGGTCGGCCAGCCAGTCGCCGACGGCGTCCTCGCGGTCGGCGGTCTCGAGCGCGCTCAGGTGCGCTGAGGCGGACTTGGCGACCTGCTCGGCGACCCGCTCCTGCAACCGCACCAGGGCGCTGAGCGCCTCGGGCGAGATGGTTCCGTCGGCGAGCATCGCGAGCTTGTGCCGCATGCTGGCCACGCGCTCGCGCAGATCCGACGAGGCCCGCGAGATCGCGGCCGCCGGATTGTTGAGCTGGTGAGTGAGCCCGGCCGAAAGCCGGCCCAGTGCAAGGAGTTTCTCCCGGTTGTCGATGATCCGGCGGGTCCGGTCGGTGCCGACGGCGATGCCGTCGAGCAGGTGCACCGCCATCGGGAACTGGTCGCGCATGAACCGGGCGAACACCGGCGCGTCCATCACGAAGAACCGTGACGGCTTGGTCACGTGGACCGAGGCGTCGTAGTTCTTCTGCTTCCCGCCGGTGAACGCGCGCCAGGCGCCGCAGTACACGCCGCGCTGTGAGGTGCGGTTGGTTTCGATGTCCTGGCCGCCGGAGAGCTTGGACATCATCAGCTCGCCCTCGATCAGCACGTAGAAGCACGTCGCCGGTTCGCCTTCGACGCAGATGGGGCCCGGCTGATAGTTCTCGATGTGTCCCTGGTGGCACAGCACCGCGAGCTGTTCGTCGGTGAGCGCCTCGAACAGGAACAGGCTGCGCAGCTCGTCGGGCTCGCAGGGCACGGTCGTCGATTCGGCGCCGGTCATGGCCCCTCCTAGCTCTCGGCCAAGTACCGGTGGACCAGCATCACGGCCATCGACCCTTCACCGACGGCCGCCGCGACCCGCTTGGCCGAGCTCGAGCGGACGTCGCCGGTGGCGAACACCCCCGGCACGCTGGTCTCCAGGTGATGCGGCGGGCGGTCCAACGTCCAGCCGCACACGTTGCGCAGGTCCGGGCCGGTCAGGATGAAGCCGTGGTCGTCGCGGGCCAGCACCCCGTCCAGCCAGTCGGTGCGCGGGGCGGCCCCGATGAAGATGAACATCCGGCCGCAGGTGACGTCCTCGGTTTCGTCGGTCCGGTTGTTGACCAGCCTCAGCTGCTCCAGGTGGCCGTCGCCGGTGGCGCGCTGCACCTCGGTGCAGGTCAGCACGTTGATCTTGGGATTCGCCTCGATCTGCTGGATCAGGTAGTAGGACATCGAGGCTTGCAGCGACGGGGCGCGCACCACGATGTTGACGGATTTGGCCGTCCGCGACAAATACATCGCGGCCTGACCCGCGGAGTTGGCCCCGCCGATCACGTAGACCTCATCGTCTTCGCACTCCGAGGCGACGGAGACCGCCGCCCCGTAGTAGATGCCGCAGCCGGTCAGCTCCGCGCAGCCCTCGGCGTCCAGCTGGCGATAGGCGACGCCGGTGGCCAGAATGACCGCGTGCGCGTCGATCCAGCCGCCGTCGGCGAACCGCACGGTGCGCTTGGATCCGTTCACCTCGAGGGCGGTCGCCTTGCGGGCGGTGATCAGTTCGGCGCCGAACTTCTCGGCCTGCCGGCGGGCACGGTCGGCCAGCTGGCCACCCGAAACCCCGTCCGGGAAGCCCAGGTAGTTCTCGATGCGCGAGCTCTGCCCGGCCTGGCCGCCCGTCGCGGTGTGCTCGATGAGCACCGTGCGCAGGCC
>JAICSB010000608.1 GCA_025937115.1 Pseudonocardiaceae bacterium
AGCCAACAGCTCATCACGGGCGGCATCAAGATCGGCATGGGTCAACCGCTCGGGAGCCAACCCGGTCAGGGCGCAGATCTGCCCGAGCACCGCCCACTGCGCTTGCGCGGTCTTGATCGGGAATCTGAGGGTGTCTGCGGTCGTCGCGAACAGCGCGTGAAATGCCGGCCAGTGGTGAGCAAGGCTGATGCCCAGCCTCGGCCTCCGGGCCACCAGGTAGTCCGCGCTCGGCCGCAGCCGCCGGGTGGCGATCAACCAGGACACGAACCGATGCACCGCATGGTTCACCGCAAGCTGCGCGGTCACCGGCAACTCGGCGAAAGCCTGCGGTTCACCGACGTGAACGCAGAACCATCGCGCTCCCCACAGCACCTTATGGTCCGGTCGCTGACCGATGTCCCACAGGTCGTTCTCGTAGGCGGTGACAAGATCCACCGCCGCAGAGGCGAGGCGGTAGGCGGCCATCACCGCTCACCGACACGATCGGCCCCGGCAGCGGCATCACGCTGTATCTCGGCGATCGCCCGCGCGTATTCCTCGGCCAGCCATCCGTTGGCCAGGTGCAGGTAGATCCGGGTCGACTCGATCGAGCGGTGTCCGGCCTGGGCTTGCACCGCTTCCAACGCCATTCCCGCCTCCCGCAACCGTGTCAGACACGTGTGCCGCAGCTGGTGGCAAGTAGCGTGTTCCAGCCCAGCCCGCTGCCGGGCACCGGCAAGTACCTGATCAACCCCCGCCGCGGTCAACGGTCGGCCCCGCGTCGGGCCGCGGAGCACCACGAACACCCGATCGCAGCTGGGCGTCTCGGGCCGCTCATAGTTGCAATAGTCGGCCAGCGCGGCGAAGAACCTGGACGAGACCGGCACAATCCGCTGGTGCCCGCCCTTGCCCTCGGCGACGAACAGCCGCCTCTCACCGGCATGCACATCCTGCATCCTCAGGCCGAGTACCTCGCACCGACGCAACCCGCCCAGCAGCATCGCCAGCACCATGGCCCGATCCCGATGCCGACGCAACGCTGCGAGAAGCGCCTCCACCTCGACCGGGGCCAGCACCTGAGGCAGCGTTCGCGGTGTGCGCAGCAATGGAAGCCCGCGCACACCCCTGGCCTGCGGTCGCCGGGTCGCCAGACCATGCGGGACAGGATTGCGTCGAAGCTCGACATCGTCACGGGCAAGCAGATAGGCGAACAGCCCGGACACACTCGCCAAGCGGCGCTTGATCGTGCGTGCCGACAGGCCAGCCTCGCCATCCTCCAGCCGCACCACGCTCGGCCCGCGCCGTGGTGCCCGCTGCGCGGACAGGAACGCGAACACGTCCGCCGTGGACACCCTCGTCGGCTCCTTGCCCACCACCGAAAAGAACACCTTCAGGTCATAGGCAGTCGCCAGCACGGTGTTGGGCCGGCAGCGCGCCGCGACGAACTGCAGATAGTCATCGACTAGGGGGTCGCCAAGACTGACCCGGACCTCATCGTCTGGACCAGGAGATCGGCACAAACACGGCGTCCACAACATCGGCGCTCCACGGCGACGGATACGACCATGATCGCCTCCGCGGGACTCCGATTGTGGGACCGACACCCGCATAACCGCCGAAGAACTCCCACGCCGCCTCGCACCCGGCGATCACCGCGCTCAACGTCTGGGAGTAGGTCAACCACACGAACATGTGCCGCGACACCACCGCAGTGAAGATCAACGCGTGCACCCGCCGGCGGCGGCCGGTCTCGGCATCAAGGAGCAAGCCCATCTGGGCGAAGTCGATCTGGCATTCCACCCCCGGTTCGCCCTCGGCCACCCGCATCGTGGTGGCCTTGACCCTGAAACCGCACCGCTCCACAGCGAACCGGTGCAGCGTGCGATACGGCACCACGCATCCCGAACGGGCCAGCAGTTCCTCGATCTTCACGATCGACAATCCGTCTTTGCCTATCCCTATCCAGGCCCGGATCTGCTCCTCACGTGCCGACAATGCCTCCCACGACGCTCCATGACCGTCCGAGCGAACCGGGCGCACCGCGGCGATCACCGCACCGATCAGCTCGTCAGTCAACGCATCGGGACCATCCTCCCGGGACAAGCCCGCCTCGACCGCCGCGTCGATATACCGCCGGGCGGTCTTGCGGTCCACCCCCGAGCGCCCGGCCACCGTTCGCAGGCCGGCCCCCTCCAGCCAGCCCCGCAGCACCTCACGCACCTCGACCACGCCGACCTCCCTGAACGCCACAGCGCCTGACCTCCACGTCTTTGGACACGACGCAGCGATCAAACGAGCAAACCGAGAACCGACCGACGCGACGCGCCGGGTGGTCCCATAACTGGCAATCCAGGTGGTCCCATGAAGCTGGCAGAAAACCACTCAGAGCGGTCCCATGCTCATGGCAGGCGACACACGCCCCTCGCCTCCCACACACCGACGCGCCCATCAGCGACAACCCTTCGGCAGTCTCCCGCATCCATGGAACGATCGCGGGTGCATAAGCTGATCGAG
>JAICSB010000755.1 GCA_025937115.1 Pseudonocardiaceae bacterium
ATCCCATTGCCGACGGCAGCGCTTGAACGCGGTCCGATCGGACGCGTGAATGCGGTAGGCCATCCCACCTCGACTCCGTGCCCGTAACGTGGTGAGCGTGACTTAGTGCGCGTGCGGCCAAGGATCGTCCACCGACCAACGGCAACGATCGTGACCCCCGGCTGCCGCCTCCATCTCCGCGAACAGGTCATCGAAGAACACCGACTGTTCGTGCTTATCACGCGCTGGCCATCCGCCGTAGTAGATCCAGGCATCAGGCAGTGCCTCGTCCGGCGCCGGCAGCGGCATAGCACCATCGGCGCCTACGCGCCGTATCGTGTAACTGTCACCCCGGCGCTCAAGGTAGACAACCTCACCGGGCTCGGGCCAATCGGCCACGAGCTCGGTGATCAACTCGCTGCGATTCAGCGGACCTCCTAGCGATGTCCTCAGCAGATCCGCGGAAGCGGGTCGCCGACCAGCAGATCAATGATGCGGGTGCCGCCGAACCCGGTCTTGAGCAAGACCAGTCCAGGAGGATCCACGGCAACGCGACCGACAATGGTGGCTCCGGCACCGAGTGGATGGGCCTGCAATGCCGCGACCGCAGCATCGGCCGCGGCAGGATCGACGATCACCACGATGCGCCCTTCACAGGCGACGTAGAGCGGGTCGATGCCCAGTAGCTCGCAGGCACCGCGCACCTCCGGGCGTACCGGAACGGCTTCCTCCTCAACCACCACGGCCACGCCAGCAGCCGTGGCCACCTCGTTGAGGATCGTCGCGACACCACCACGGGTGGCATCGCGCATCGCTCGGACATCCGGGCCCACCGCATCGAGCAGTCCCTGGACCAGCTCGTACACCGATGCGGTATCGGAGACCAGATCGGCCTCGAGGTCGAGTTCACCACGTTCCAGCATGATGGTGATGCCGTGGTCGCCCACCGGCCCTGAGACGATCACAACGTCGCCCGGACGGGCAGTGGCCACGCCCAGGTTCAGGCCGCTGGTGATCAATCCCACTCCGGCTGTGTTGATGTAGCAGCCGTCACCTTTGCCGCGCTGCACAACCTTGGTGTCGCCGGTGACGATCGAAACCCCGGCTGCGGTAGCGGCCGCAGCCATCGAGGCCACGATCCGCCGCAGGTCCTCGACCGGGAATCCTTCCTCCAGGATGAACCCGGCGGACAGATGCGCCGGCCGCGCACCGGAGACAGCCAGGTCATTGACCGTGCCGTTGACTGCGAGGTCACCGATGTTCCCACCCGGGAAGAACAGCGGCGACACCACATAGGAGTCCGTGGTGAACGCCAGCTTCACATCGCCGGCCGTCACCGTCGCGGCGTCCTCGAGCGGCTCCAGCAGGGGATTGCGGAAGGCGTCAAGAAATATCGCCTCGATCAGCGACTGGGTGGCCTTGCCACCGGCTCCGTGCGCGAGGGTGATGAGTTTCTCCCGCACCCGGGGACGGGCCCGCCTCGCCCGATCGATGCGTTCGAGCACCAACTGCTCCCGGCTGGCGGGAGCAGCCCCGACCGTGCCATGCGCGAGGTGTCCTGTGTCATTTTCCTCGGCGTGCTCGGCGACGGCCGCCTCCGCCCAGTCAGCTTGGTGCTGCTGGGTGGTGTCCTGATGCGTCATGCCCTGCTCGTCTCGATGCTGACTTCACGGATCCGCTCACGGCTGAACCGGCCGAAGTTG
>JAICSB010000483.1 GCA_025937115.1 Pseudonocardiaceae bacterium
CGCACCACCCGTGAGAGTGATGTTGCGCATCATCGTGTCGAACCCCATTGGGACCTCGGTGTACTGCGACACACCGAGCCTGCTCACCACGCCACCGTGGCGGACCACGCCGAGCGCCGTCTGCAGCGACTGCTTCGTGCCGACGCACTCCACGACCGCGTGGGTGCCATCCCCGCGGGTCAGTTCCCGCACCCGTTCGATGCCTTCCTCGCCGCGCTCGGCCACCACGTCGGTGGCGCCGAAGTCGCGGCCGAGGTCGGTGCGGTCGGTGTGGCGGCCCATCAAGATGATCCGCTCGGCGCCGAGCCGCTTGGCGGCCAGCACCGCCGAGAGCCCCACCGCGCCGTCGCCGACCACCGTGACCGACTTGCCGGGGCCGACCCGGGCCGTCACCACGCCGTGGTGGCCGGTGCACAACACGTCGGACAGCGTGAGCAGCGAGGGCAGCAGCGCGGAGTCCTCGCCGACGGGCAGCTTCACCAGTGTGCCTTGCGCCTGCGGCACCCGCACGGCCTCGCCCTGACCTGCATCCACGCCCGGTGCGCCCCACTGGCCGCCGTGCCGACAAGAGGTCTGCAGTCCTTCGGTGCAGAAGTCGCAGGTGTTGTCAGCCCACACGAATGGCGCGACCACGACGTCGCCGGGCTTCAGCGCGGACACCTCCGAGCCGACGTCCTCCACCACGCCGAGGAACTCGTGACCCATGCGCCTGCCCTCCTGCGAGGCGGGCATGGAGCCATACGGCCACAGATCGCTACCGCAGATACACGACCGCAGCACCCGCACCACGGCATCGGTGGCCTCACGCAGCTTCGGGTCGGGGACATTGTCCACTCGCACATCACCGGCGCCGTACATCACAGTCGCTCGCATGGCTTTCCTTTCAGTCAGAATCGGTCTTGGGCGGGCGCGGCGTGGTACTCCTCGTCGGTGACCAGCTCGCCCCACTCGGTCTCGGCGCCCTGGCCCTCGCGGGGGCCCTCCCATATGGCTAGGTGGGTCATGAAGTGGTCCGGGGCGGCGCCGTGCCAGTGCCACTCGCCCGGAGGCGTGTGGACGGTGTCGCCGGGACGGATCTGGATGACCTCGCCGCCTCGGGCCTGGATGAGGCCGACGCCTTCGGTAACGTGCACGGTCTGCCCGTTGACGTGCGCGTGCCAGGCGTTGCGGGCGCCGGGCGCGAAGCGCACCACGTTCACGCGCATCCGCTCGCCCTTGGCGATGACGTCGTACCAGGCGTCCCCGCTGAAGGTCTCGGCCGGCGCCTTAACCGATGGCTGCTTGGGCTGAAGCTCCAAGGTCTTCTCCTTCTAGTGGGGTCTTGAGCTGGCGGAGCCAGTCGCGAACAGGGGTCACGAATGTCTGCTAACTCGAGGAAGCCGGTACCGGGGCCAGCCGGGTCGTCGTGGACCGCGCTTCAGCGCTGGTGATCCGATCGAGGTGGTGGCCTGATCACCAGTATCGGTGCGCGGCCCGAGCCGCTCGGCAACGTCGTGTCAGTCATTGCAGTTCCTGAGGTTGCCCCAATCAGCACGGGCGGCGATGGGCCTGGTGTCTCGCGTCGTGATCCGGTACCCCGTGCACCGCCTAGGTAACCCCTGTCGGCGCGGACGTGGGTGTTCCTGGTGATCCAGGTACTGGCAGACCCCCCCACACGGTCCCGGGGCGGACGGAGCGTGGTGGTCGTGGACAACCGAAGGACACCCGCGACTTCCTGGTCTCCAGACGGGCCAGGATCACCCCGGAAAAGGCCAGGCTGCCCGCCTACGGCCGCAACCGACGCGTCCCCGGGCTACGCCGTGAAGAGGTCGCGCTGCTGGCCGGGGTCAGTGTCGACTACTACACCCGCATGGAACGGGGAAACCTCAACGGGGTCTCCGAGAGCGTGCTGGAAGCCCTCGCCGCCAACCGCCTCGGCCAGGCCCTCTACGCACCGCTGATTGACAGTCCGGCGCGGCCGGCGAACAGCGCCCGGTTCGTCTTCCTCGACCCGCGCGCGACCGACTTCTTCGTCGACTGGGAACGCGCGGCGGACGACATCGTGGCGATCCTGCGTGCCGTCTATCGGTGGGTGCAGCGCACAGCAGGCGAGCCTTAGGGGAGTCTTAGGGGGCTCGGCATATCGTCAACCTGTGTGTGAGGACACCTCAACACAAGCGTCCGCGGTGTTCCGATCTCGCGCCAGGCTCGGCAGCGGCTTAGCGCCGTGGATGGGATTAGAACCGAATGTGCTCGTCGTGTTGATGACCAGTGATTGCCAATCCGTCTCGGCTACTTTGTCGAGAGAATCGCCAGGCGTCACGTTGCAAAGCAGCGCCACCTCGTCTGGCCCATCCTCATTCCATCCGAGCTCAGCCAAGCTGCACAACATTCCGTACGAGCTCTCACCACGGTAATGACGCCGTCGCATTTTGTTTTTTCCGGGTATACGAGATCCGGGGGGCGCGACGGGCACTAGGTCGCCCTCATGGACGTCGGGTGGGCCACCAAAGACGATCTGTACGGGTTCGCCGATGCCGAGGTCGACCCGGGCCAGCCGGATGCTGTCAGCGTTGGGATGGGGCCTCACCCCAACGATCCGACCGACGACGACCCCCGAGGTGATCCCCACAGGGACGGGACAATACACAGACAGTCAACCCTCTTCTACGCGGGGTTACAGGCCTACTCGCCCCGACCACAGCGACTCAAACGCTGCGCGTGCGTGCTTGGCGTGGTCACAGCTCATCAGCATGGTCTTACCGCTAAATTATGCACAGCGTTATGGTGAGGTGTGGGTGACATCATCGTTTGTCTATGGTGTTGCTGCCTGGCTACCACCAGGCAGCAACACCATAACATATTGGAGATTTCTGCGCACCGGCGCAATGCGCTGTGCGCTGCACCTCGGTCCGATAGCTTTTGGTCGATTCTTGCGCCTGGAGATCGGCCTGGAAGAGCAGCACAGCCGCGATATCGCACAGCCACATTGGTACTTGCTATTGCTCGCTGTCAGTCCATGCTGTCAGGGTTGCGGAGTGGGTGCCCGCTTGATGGCCCCCGTGCTCGGAAAAGCAAAAACGGTTGGCATACCCGTCTATCTTCAGACCCTTCACGAGCGCAACGTTTCCTTCTACGAGCGGCACGGTTTCCGGATAACCTCAGAAACTGCATCAAACCGTGGTGAGCCGCCGTGCTGGGGCATGATCCGACCCTAACCATATTAATCGTCA
>JAICSB010000725.1 GCA_025937115.1 Pseudonocardiaceae bacterium
ACCGGGTTCCCCGGTGGGCACCAGCGGGCTGGTCCGCACCTGCTCGATGACGGCCAGCGGTGGGGCCTGCGCCGGTAGCGTCGCGAGGAACTCGCTGACTAATTGCTGAGTGCCTTCGATCTCCATGAAGACCCCAGCGGTGTCGTTACCCACCCGACCGGACAGGCCCAGACGGCGCGCCAGACCGTGAACGTAGGGCCGGAACCCCACACCTTGGACGACGCCTTCGACCCGCACTTCGACTCGGATACAGTGCTGCACAGGAGGATTGTCTCGCCCTTGACAAGATCCCCGCAGGGGGCTGCACTGGGCACCGAGCCGAGGAGGGCGCTCCTTGCATGAAATGGCGATCACCCAGAGCGTGATCCAGGCGATTGGCGAACGGATGGGCGATGCGCCGGTGCAGCGGGTCTGTCTGGAGATTGGCACCCTGTCTGGCGTGGTTGCTGACTCGGTCCGGTTCTGTTTCGAGGTTGTCACCGCGGGTACCACGCTCGAGGGAGCGTCGTTGGAGATCATCCAACCGACCGGTCGGGCTCGCTGCCGGGACTGCGGCACGGAGTTCGAGCTGAACGACCTACTGGTGCTCTGCGAGTGCGGCAGCGCGAACCGTGAACTGCTCGCGGGAGAAGAACTAAAAATTCGGGAAGTTGAGGTACTGGTCTGATGTGCGCGACGTGTGGCTGCTCCGGCGGCACCATCCTCGAAGAGCACGAGCACGAGCACGGCCATGAACACGGGCACGGGCACAGCCATCCCGAGACGCGGACTGTCACGCTCGAGCAGGCGGTGCTAGCCCGTAACGATGGTCTCGCCGAGATCAACCGCAAGTGGTTGGCGGAACGCGGCATCCTCGCGGTGAACCTGATGAGCTCACCTGGGGCGGGCAAGACCACACTGCTCGAGCGCACCATCCGAGAACTGGGCGCCGAGATGCGGGTGTCGGTTGTCGAGGGTGATCAGGAGACGGTGCTCGACGCCGACCGGATCCGGGCCACTGGTGCGCCGGCGGTGCAGATCAACACCGGGTCTGGCTGCCATCTCGATGCTCAGATGCTGGCCGGTGGGCTGCAGACGCTGGACCCGCCGGACAACTCGGTGGTGTTGATCGAGAACGTCGGCAACCTCGTGTGCCCGGCGTTGTTCGACCTGGGCGAGCAGGCCCGGGTGGTCATCACCTCGGTGACCGAAGGCGCGGAGAAGCCACGGAAATACCCGCAGATGTTCCGCGCGGCGGACCTCGTGCTGCTCAACAAGACCGACCTGCTGCCGTACGTCGATTTCGACGTCGACGCTTTCCTGGAAGGCGCACGACGGGCGAACCCAGGCGTGGAGGTACTGCAGCTGTCGGCCACCACTGGCGACGGTATCGACAGCTGGTACGGCTGGTTACGCGCCCGCCTGCCCTGATCACGTCGTGGCTGGGTACGACCGCTTGGGCATCAGGGTCCATAGCGCCAGGTAGACTACGAACTGCGGCCCGGGAAGCAGGCAGGACAGCACGAACACCAGCCGCACTGCATTGGCGTCCCAGCCATATCGATCGGCGATCCCGGCGCACACCCCGGCGATGACCTTTCCTTCTCGGGGACGAGTCAGTGACGTGCTCATCGGATCCTCCTCCTGGTGGCCACCTCCCACTGTCCCCGCGCACGGACCGCCCCCGCGTCGGGTGTGAACCCGGATCTGACGTCAGGGTCACCCCGAGAACTGATACCCAGGTACGCCGGCAAGCACACGAACACGGCATGGCGAATACGGTGCTACATTCGGCGCATGCGGATGACGAGCAAGCATCTCGGTTGGTGGCGCCTCTGACGGGGCGGCACTGTTCA
>JAICSB010000732.1 GCA_025937115.1 Pseudonocardiaceae bacterium
AGGGACTCTGGCTGCGGTATCGCATCAACGGCGGACATCACCCCACCGAGCACCCCCGCCGTGGTCCACAGCGCAGGGCCTCGGCGCGGCGAAAGGACCTGGGGTGGATCAGGCGACGTTGTTGAGGCGGGCGCACCTCGTGAGGGCTGGTGGCACGCTCGGCGGCGACGTTGGAGCCAACTCACCAAGGCCCTGCAAAGACACCGGGGGTTCCGCGGTGACGTCCCTGGTCGTGGTGTAACTCCCGGCCGGGTTCCTCAACGTTGAGGGGCCACCGTGTGAGGCTTCGTAAGAACCGACCAAGGATCTTTCGAAGGAGAAGCACACGATGGCCCTGTCCCAGTCTGCCTTGCTCGAGGTGCTCGATGCACTCAAGGCCTCCGACTCCACCGATGTCATCCGTCAGGCCCTGCAGGTGATGCTGCAGCAGCTGATCGATGCCGAGGCGACCGCGTTCATCGGCGCGCAGCCGCACGAGCGGTCGGAGACACGCACGAACCTGCGCAACGGCACCCGGCCCAAGACGATCACTACCGCGGCCGGCGACCTCGACCTGGGCATCACCAAGCTGCGGCAGGGATCGTTCTTCCCGTGCCTGCTGGAGCGGCGTCGGCGGATCGACCAGGCGTTGTTCGCGGTGGTCATGGAGGCGTACGTGACCGGCACGTCCGTGCGCAAGGTCGACGACTTGGTCAAGGCACTCGGGGCCGACACCGGCATCTCTAAGTCCGAGGTGTCCCGGATCTGCGCCGACCTGGACGAGCAGGTCGCCTCCTTCGCCGACCGCGACCTGTCCGAGACCGCGTTCCCGTACGTGTTCCTCGACGCCACCTACTGCAAGGCCCGCGTCGGTGGCGCCCGCAACGGCAAGGGCTCCCGGGTGGTGTCCCAAGCCGTCGTGGTGGCCACCGGCGTCAGCGCCGACGGCCGACGTGAGGTCCTCGGCTTCGCCGTCGGTGACAGTGAGGACGGGGCGTTCTGGACCGCGTTCCTGCGCTCGTTAAAGGCCCGCGGCCTGACCGGCACCAAGCTGGTGATCTCCGACGCCCACGCCGGCCTGAAGGCCGCGATCGCCGCCGTGATGATCGGCGCGGCCTGGCAACGCTGCCGGGTCCACTTCCTGCGCAACATCCTGGCCCAGGTCCCCAAGGGCTCGGCCGAGATGGTCGCCGCCGCCATCCGCACCATCTTCGCCCAGCCCGACGCCGAGCACGTCCGCGACCAGCTCGAGGTCATCGCCACCATGCTCGGGCGACAGTTCCCCAAGGTCGAAACCATGTTGCGCGAGGCGGCCGATGACATCACCGCGTTCGCCGACTTCCCGCTCGCGCACTGGAAGAAGATCTGGTCGACCAACCCGCTCGAGCGGGTCAACAAGGAGATCAAACGCCGCACCGACGTCGTCGGCGTCTTTCCCAACCCAGCCGCGCTGCTGCGCCTGGCCGGCTGCGTCCTGATCGAGGTCCACGACGAGTGGCAGGTCTCCGAGCGACGCTACCTCTCCGAGGGCTCCATGGCCCTGATCGACGCCACCGTCACCAACGAGCAGACCCCCGCGATCACCCAGGAGGTAGCCACCGCAGAACTCATCGCGTCATAGTTAGACCCCCACCCGCGAAGCCACACACGCCAACACCGGCAGTTACACCACGCGAGGGGACGTCACCGGGAGCGGACGTGCGCCATGTCCAGCGCCCGCAGCTGCTTGACGAAGTCCTCGAGCGCCGGGCCGGGCAGCGCACCTGGCTGACTGTAGACGAGGGCACCCTCCTTGAACGCCATGAGCGTGGGTACGGATCTGATTCCGA
>JAICSB010000406.1 GCA_025937115.1 Pseudonocardiaceae bacterium
AGCTCGGCCTTGATCTCGATCCACGGCATCGGCTCCCAGCAGTCTTCTCCGAACTTGCCCTCGCCATCTGAACAGGACGTCACCGGCCGTCGAGCGTGCCCTGCCTTCCGCTAATGCAACAGACCCCTTGACCGTGTTCTTCGAACACCCCATCACCCGCGCGATCACCTTGATCGGCATCTCCTCCGCCCGAGACAACCGACGGATCTCAGCCCAGTCCTCCACGAACAACACTCCTTCGTCCTCCCCAGCCCGGTGCGAGCCAGGATCGCGGCACAGGGGGTCAAAATTCAGTTGCCGCGCGGGGGTCAGTTTTCAGGATCTGGCCCACTTTCCGTGATCGAGTGGCCCTGTGCGGCGTGTCGCTGCAGGCTTCTTGATCATCTATCTGTGATCGTGTTCGCGGTGTGATGATCATGATGCTGTCAGGGTTCTCCTGCCGCACCTGGCCGATGTGGTGATCGAGCGACTCGAGGAGGTCGGTGAGTCGGTGCGGATCTGGGCGCATCCGCGGGCCGTGGCGGCCTGTTGTCCGCAATGCGGTGGCGAGTCGACTCGGGTGCATAGCCGGTATGAGCGCAGGCTGGCCGACGCTGCGGTGGCGGGGCGGCGGGTGGAGATCCGCCTGCGGGTGCGCCGGTTTTTCTGCGACTGTGAGGACTGCGGGGTACGGACCTTCGCCGAGCAAGTCACCGGCCTGACCGCGCGTTATGCCCGGTGCACCGGGTTGTTGCGGGGCATGCTGGAGGCGATCGGGCTGGCGTTGGCCGGTCGGTCCGGGGCACGGTTGGCCAACGCACTGGGGTTACCGGCGACCCGGAGCACGTTGTTGCGGTTGATTCGGGCCCTGCCCGACCCGGAGATCGGGACCGTGACGGTGCTGGGGGTGGATGATTTCGCGCTGCGCCGCGGGCATGTCTATGGCACGGTGCTGGTCGATATCGATACTCACCGGCCCATCGATCTGCTTGCTGATCGCGAGGCTGACACGTTCGCCGCGTGGTTGCGCGAGTATCCGGGTACCGAGGTGATCTGCCGGGACCGCGCCGGCGCCTATGCCCAGGGCGCCCGGAGTGGGGCACCCGAGGCGATCCAGGTGGCCGATCGGTGGCACTTGTGGCACAACCTCGCCGAGCACGTCGAGAAGACCGTCGCCGCTCACCACGGCTGCCTACGCCCGCCCGACACCATCGCACCCGACGTTGGCGTCGAGCCTGGCACGGCCGCCGACCTTGCCGAAGCAGCCCAGGTCGCGCAGGTGCAGCGCACGGAGGCCTCTGCCTTGGTCGCGCGCACCAAAGCCCGCTACCAGGCCGTCCAGGCATTAAAGGGCGACGGCAAGGGCATCAAGACGATCATGCGGGAACTGGGGCTGGCCAAGGAAACTGTCCGTCGATTCGTCCGCGCCGAGGGCGTTGAGGAACTGCTGGCCAAGCCTCGTGCGGGCCGGCCCAGTGTCCTGGATGCCTACAAGCCCTATCTGCACGAACGTTGCAACGCTGGCATCACCAACGCCAGCATGCTCTACCGGGAGATCAGCGAGCAGGGCTACCGGGGCAGCCGGGGCACCGTCGCTGCCTACCTCGCGCCGTTTCGTGCGCTTGGTGCCGCACCACCGGCCACACCGGCGGTGCCCAAGGTCCGCCAGATCACCTCCTGGATGCTGCGCCGCCCCGAGGACCTCGACACAGACGAAGCGCCCAAGCTCAAACAGGTGCTAGCCGCCTGCCCACACCTCGACGCCACCGCAACCCACGTCGGCACGTTCGCCGAGATGCTCACCGGCCGCCACGGTGATCGGGGTGTCGGTCAGCCAGGGCATCCATCCGGCGATCGTCATCCACCGCAGCTGCTGGTGGCCGACCCCGGTGCGCTCGGCCAGCGTGGCGAGCACTGCGGCGGGTGGATCCCAGTCGAGGTCGGCGCGTACGGAATCGGCGAGCTGCGCGGAGGACGGACCGAGGTTGTGCCGCAGCAGGTCGGTGACCGACAGGCCGTCGGCCCGAGCCACGCGCTCGAGCCAGGACGACAAAGCCTCGACCGGGCCCGGCAGCGGGTGCCCCGGCCAGGCCCGTTGCCCCGGCCGGGGCGTGTTCACGCCAGTTCGCGTTCCAACAGCCGGCGCCGCTCGGTGGGGCCGGTGTAGGGGGCCAGCAACAGCGTGCGCTGGTTGATCGCTTCCTCACCGAACTCGACCGCGGCATCGGTGAGCAGGTGGGCCAGCTCACCGATCACGCCTTCACAACGGGTGAGCAGATAGTCGGCCATCCCTTGGGTGGCGATCGCCGATGGCCGATGCAGCGGGAACGAGGCGGCGAAGCCGGCCCGCAGCGAGCAGGTTTGCCCATCAGCAGGACGAAAGGCTCGATCCGGTTCTCCAGCTGGTCGTCGGCGCGGATCGCCAGGTAGGCCTCGCGGGTGCCGACACCGACCAGCGGGATACCCAGCTCGTTGCCCAAAACCGAATGAGGTTGAGGAACTCCGGGCCGGTCTCACCCCACCAGCACTCGGACCCCGACCGCCCGCCGCAGAGTCAGCGCCAGCTGCTCCAGCTCGGCCAGCCGCTGGCGGGGCCGCAGCGGCGCGCCCAGCGCGGCCAGCAGCACCGTGTAGAAGCGGGTCACCGAAGTTCCGACGGCATCTGCACCGCCAGCACCAGGATCTCCTCGCGCTCGGCGTTGACCTCCAGCCGCTCCAGCCACGCTTGCGTGCCGGTGACCATGTCGCCAGGCGCAGTCCCACCGACAGCGCCGAGGGTGCCTCCAACGTCACCATCAGCCCGACGACGCAGCGGCTACGCACATCGATCGCCCAGTGATATAAGGGCGTCCGATCGGCAACCGATGCCGCTCGTCGACGACCATCAGATCGATCACCATGTGATCGATCTGGACCTGGTCCAGGTTAAGAGAGGTGGTCTATTTCGATCTCCGCACGCCACCTGTCGGCGATCTCCCCGCCGGGTTCAATGCCGTACCGGCGACGTGCTGGGGTGTGCGGCGGGGTGTTGTTTGGGTGGGGTGGCGCCGTGGGAGAACGAACTGGATTCGGGGCCTCGTTGTGGACTGGGTTGACAGCCTAGCCGGGGTAGTTCGGTGCGCAGGTCGGCCAGCAACAGGTCGGCGAGGTCGTGGGTGAATCCGTTGCGGACCACGATGCGCAGCACCGCCAAATCGGTGCAGTGTTCGGGGAAGGCGTAGGCGGGAACGAGCCAGCCGTGTTCGCGCAGCGCGGCGGAGACGTCGAAGACGGAATAGCCGCTGACGTGCTGGTGAAGGGTGAAGGCGAAGACGGGGAGTTCATCGCCGCGGGTCAGCAGCCGGAATGGTCCGATCTTACTGATCTTGTCTGCGAGTGTGGTGGCCACTTCCCGGCAGGTGTGCTGGACGCGTTGGTAGCCCTGGAAGCCCAACCGCAGGAAGTTGTAGTACTGGGCGATGACTTGGGCGCCGGGGCGGGAAAAGTTCAACGCAAAGGTGGGCATGTTCCCGCCCAGGTAGTTGACGTGAAGGATCAGGTCGGCGGGCAGTGCGGCGGCGTCGCGCCACAGCACCCAGCCCACCCCGGGGTAGACCAGGCCGTACTTGTGACCGGAGGTATTGATCGACGCGACCCGGGGCAGGGTGAAGTCCCACACCAACTCGGGGTCACAGAACGGGGCGATCATCGCGCCCGACGCGCCGTCGACATGCACCGGGATGTCGCACCCGGTGCTGGCCTGCAGCTGGTCGAGGGCGGCGCAGATCTCGGCGACCGGCTCGTAGCTGCCGTCGAAGGTCGAGCCCAGGACTGCGACGACGCCGATGGTGTTCTCATCGCAGTGCGCCACCGCTTCCGCC
>JAICSB010000763.1 GCA_025937115.1 Pseudonocardiaceae bacterium
CCGACCTGCACGCCTTCGACCAGTTCACCGTCTGCGGCCTGCCTGACGTCACGATGACCTCGCTACGCGAGCTCGCCGAGCAGACCGGCACACCACTTCCCACCGACGCCGCCGTCCGCGACGCCGTCACCACCGCACTGACCGACCCACTGCACAGCGGGCGTGACACCTCGAGTCACTTCACGCTTTAGCGCGCCAACTGCCAGGGCGACCGCTCATGGTCAGGCCATGGTGTTACGGGGGACGGGCGGCGACACTTGCTCGGCAGCCCGTACCACCTGGGTGTCGGAGTCGTCGACGGTGAGCGGCCCACCCGGTACTGGAACCAGCCACACGTGGATCATCGGTTGGGTAACCCGGTTGGTGGAGCCCGGCCGACACGGTCCTTGCCGGGTGCTTCCCACCACCTCGGCAGTAGCGTCGGAGAAACACAGATTGGTGTGGGCGTGCCATTGGGTGAGGCATCCGCCAGGCATGGGGGGCATCTGGCCGACCTGGTTCCCCGCCAGGGTATACATCGCAGCCACCAGGACCGCCCCGTGAGACGTGTTGGCGTAGACAAGCGACTCGATGGCGCCCGGATCGAGGGTGTGGCTGTCATTGACGTAGGCGGCCCGGATGTAGTGGACCACGGCCAGGCCGGTCGGGGTAATGGGTACGTAGCCGTCGGCTTTGGCCGCCCCCAGGCTCTGGTAGCGCTGCGCGGCGGCCACCGTGGAGTTGACGAACGTCACCCCCGCGTGCTGTTGGGCCGCCGTCGGCTGGGTCGTGCAGGTGGGGGTGACCATCTGCATGCCGGTCCCCATGGGCTCCATAGGGGCCGGCCACCTGATGGGGCCCGCCGGTGAGTCGGTGGCGAGGGAGAGATCGGTGGTGCTGCTCTGCCCGCAGGCGGTGAGCATGACCCCCGAGACAGCTAGAGCGGCTATGACAACGACAAATCGGTGGCCTACGGTCCGTCGTCGCATATCGCTACCCTCCGAGGGACGACCCAGGTGGTCCCTTGGCTAACAGGTGCACCCGCGGTGAGTTTTCCACGGTCGCCAGCCTTTCGCCATCGGTCTCGCCCGCCGCGGGCGACGTGTGGCTAGGTCAGCGGGCGCTGTGGTCGCGCAGCATGGACGGCACGGTGCGCAGCAGGATGGCCAGGTCGCCCACCGGGTCGCGGGTCCGGACGTAGGTCAGGTCCAGGTGCAGCATCTCCAGGGTGCTGACCGTGGAGCGGCCGCTGACCTGCCACAGTCCCGTGATCCCGGGGCGTACGGAGAACCGCGGCTGGAACTGTGCGGGGAACATTCGAGCTTCCCACTCCAGGCACGGCCGGGGACCGACCAGGGACATATCGGCGAGCAGCACATTGAGCAACTGAGGCAGCTCGTCGAGGCTGGTTTTGCGCAGGAACGCCCCGATCGCAGTGACCCGGGAGTCGCCGTCGAGCTTGTAGCTGCCGTTGACCACGGTGTCCTCGCCGCGGAGCTCGGCGGCGATCAGCTCGCGCAGCAGCTCGTCCCCGACGGCGGTGCGCATGGTGCGGAACTTGTACATGGTGAAGGGCTGGCCGCGGTAGCCGATCCGCTGCTGTGCGAACAGGGCGGGACCCTTGCTGGTCAGCCGGATCACCAGGCCGATGATCACCATCGGCACCGCGA
>JAICSB010000381.1 GCA_025937115.1 Pseudonocardiaceae bacterium
ATGAATTCCGGCGCGGCTGGCGACCGCGGTCAGGGTGACCGACGCGACGCCCGTTTCCATTGCCAGCGAGCGCGCGGCTTCCACGAGGGCCTCCGCACGTTGGCGCTTCTTTTCCTCGGTGCGGGCGCGCTGGAAGGTGAGTTGCGCCACCGGCTGAGCGTAACGCACGTCGCGTGATTTGTTTGTATAACGCACATTACGTGATTTGCGCGAGGTCACTCGGCGGGGACCGAAACGGGTAAGGGTGACCCAGCTCCGTCAGTAGTGCGGTGACGCGGTCGGCGCGAACCGGTCCGTGTTCGCCTCGGGCTCCTTGGGCAGCATGTAGGCGCGCACCGCCGCGCGGGATCCGTACGGCCGCAGCATCTGGCTGGCCGGCCGTGGACGCACATGCTGCGGCCACCAGAACCAGCGCCCGAACAAGGTGGCCAGCGACGGTGTCATGAACGACCGCACGATCAAGGTGTCGAACAGCAGACCCAGCGCGATCGTCGTACCCACCTGGGCCATCACCAGCAACGGGCTGAACATGAACGTGGCCATGGTGGCGGCGAACACCAGACCGGCGGAGGTAACCACCGAGCCCGAACCGGCCATCGCGCGGATCGTCCCGGTTTTGAGCCCGGCGTGGATTTCCTCTTTGAACCGCGATATCAGCAGCAGGTTGTAGTCCGAGCCGACCGCCAGCAGCAGGATGACCGCCATCGCCAGCACCATCCAGTGCAACTTCATACCCAGGATGTACTGCCATAAGAGCACGGAGAGTCCGAATGAGGCGCCCAGCGACAGCAACACCGTACCGACGATCACGACGGCCGCCACGACGCTTCGGGTGATCACCAGCATGATGACGAAAATCAGAGTGGCCGCGGCGATTCCGGCGATCATCAGGTCGATGTTGGAGCCGTCGTGCATGTCCTTGTACGTCGCGGCGGTGCCGCCGAGGTAGACCTTGGCGCCCTCCCAGGGGGTGCCCTTGATCGCCTCGTGCACGGCCTGCTTGATCGGTTCGATGTGTTTGATGCCTTCAGGCGTCGCCGGGTCGCCTTCATGGGAGATGATCAGCCGGACGGCGTGCCCGTTCGGCGATATGAACTGTTTGAGACCTCGCGCGAAATCCGGGCTCTTGAACGCCTCCGGCGGAAGGTAGAACGTGTCGTCGTTCTTCGCTTTGTCGAAGGCATCGCCCTGCGCGGTGGCGTTGTCGGACTGCGCTTTCGCCTGTTCGTTAAGACCCTGTGTGATCGCATAGTTCGACATGATGGTGTCGAGGTTGTGCTGCTGGCTCTCGATCTGCGGCGGTATCAGCGCCACCAGCTTGGGCTGGATCCGATCCAGCTTGTCGAGGTTCGCGCTCAGGTTCACGATGTTCTCAGCCACCTGGTCGATGCCGTCGAGCGCGTTGAAGACCGACCGGATTGCCCAGCAGGCCGGAATGTCGTAACAGTGCTTCTCCCAGTAGAAGTAGCTACGGATCGGCCGGAGGAAGTCGTCGAAGTTGGCGATGTCGTCGCGCAACCTCTCGGTGATCTGCACGGTTTCCTTGGTGAGCCTGGTGGTTTCGTGCGTGGTGTTGCTCAGATCCTGGGTCACCTGCATCTGCTCATGCAGCGTTGCCATCGTCTTGTGCAGCTCGTCCGCCTGCTTGAGTAGGTTTGCCGCCTGCTCTTCCTGATAGTGCTGGGTCTGGATCCGCCCTGCGGCCTGTGCGCCCATCTGAAAACCGAGCGTGCTGTGGTCCAGCGGCGTGCCCAACGGCCGGGTGATGGTCTGCACCCGGCCGATACCGGGGATGTGGAAGACCGCCTTGGCGACCTTGTCCAGGACCAGAAAATCGGCCGAGTTACGCAAGTCGTGATCGGTCTCGATCATCAACAGCTCAGGATTGAGCCGAGCCTGGTCGAAGTGCCGGTCCGCGGCGGCATAACCGACATTGGCCGGGGTGTCCGCCGGCAGGAAGTGGCGGTTGTCGTAGTCCGTCTTGTAACCGGGCAGGGCGAGCAGACCAACCAACGCGACCGCGATGGTCACCGCGAGAACCGGTGCGGGCCAGCGGACGACAGCGGTGCCCATGCGACGCCAGCCCCGGGTCTGCAGGATGCGCTTCGGATCCATGAGCTTGAAGAACGAAGCCACCGTCAGTATCGCCGGGGCCAGCGTCAAAGCCGCGAGCACCGCGACCAGCATGCCGACCGCACAAGGCACCCCCAGCGACTGGAAGTACGGCAGTCGGCAGAAGCTCAGGCAGTACATCGCGCCGGCGATGGTCAGGCCCGATCCCAGCACGACATGCGCGGTGCTGTGGAACATGGTGTAGAACGCTTGTTCCCGGGTCTCGCCCAGACCACGGGCCTCGTGATAGCGGCCGACCACGAAGATCGCGTAATCCGTCCCAGCGGCGATCGCCATCAGCACCAGCATGTTGTTGGCGAAGGTCGACAGCCCCATGACGCCGTAGTTACCGAGCGTCGCGACCACACCGCGGGCCGCCGCCAGCTCGATGAACACCATGGCCAGCATGATCGCAACGGTGACCACCGACCGGTACACGAACAGCAGCATCAGGATGATCACCAAGAACGTGACGAGCGTGACCTTCGCTACGCCCTTCTCACCCGCGTGGGACTGATCGGCGAACAGCGGACCCGCGCCGGTGACGTATGCCTTGATTCCCGGCGGCGCGGGCACCGAGTCCACGATCTTGCGGACGGCCGCGGCAGACTCGTTCGCCAGCCCGCCGCCCATGTTGCCGGCGAGGTAAACCTGGACGTACGCGGCCTTTTGATCGTGGCTCTGGGAACCCGCCGCCGTCAGCGGATCACTCCAGAAATCCTGAACGTGCTGAACGTGTGTCTTGTCTTGCTCGACGCGCCTGACGATCTCGTCGTAGTAGCGGTGCGCTTCGGCCCCGAGCGGCTTGTCGCCCTCCAGCAAGATCATGGCCGAGTTGTCGGAGTTGAACTCATTGAACGTCGATCCGACCCGCATCATCGACTGAAAGGATGCCGCGTCAGTCGGACTCATCGACACCGAGTGGGTTTTGGCGACGACCTCCAGCTGCGGGGCCACGGTGTTGGTGACGAACACGATGCCCAACCACACCAGGACGATCGGCAGGGCCAACCTGTGGATCATCCGCGGCAGGAACGGCGGGATCAGCGGCTGATCGACCCGCAGCGGAGCCTCGCGCGGCTCGCTCATGCGGACTTGTCCAGGCAATAGACGAAGGCGTTCACGGTTTGGTTGGAATCTGAGCGGTTCGGGGTCTTGATCACGTCACCGCTCCCGTCGTGCTTGTTCACCACGAACTGGCAGGCGATCCAACTGCCGTCGCCTTGCGCCACCAGGTTTGCCGGGATGCCGGGCTTCGTTGAACTCAATACTTTGCTCCAGGGCAAGGGCACGTTGAGCGCCTGCTGCGGATGGGAGTTTTCGTCGAGGTAGTTGATGGTTGCCGTGCTGCCCGGTGGGCCCCAGACCTCGAGCGTGATCGTCTTGGCGTTGAACTCGTCGAGGACCTCGCCCGAGGTGCCACCACCGAACGAACCGCGGTGAACGCCGAAGACCCCGTGTAATCGGTATACGACAAAACCCGACAGCGCGACGACAGCTGCGATCGTGAGCACCAGCCAGAAACGCCCCAAAAGCCCCTTTTTCCCAGCGCGCTGCGGAGCGACCTTTTTGCCCTCCCCGCCGGCGGAGCCCTGCGTCTGCAGCGGCTCGGTCCTTGGCTCAGTCGTCGTCATGGGCGCTTCAAGTCCTTCCCGCGTCCCCGGGCGCTCGGACGCCTTGGGACCGTTTTCACCGGTTCCAGTCCGCCAAGCCACAGCCCCCCGGCCTCCCTTCCTGTTCATTCCGATCCCGAGATGAGGCCGATGCACGTGGCGGTCAGTAGGCGGGTCAGCGCCGTCGCGAAGTCCAGATTCCACTCCGGCGGAGCCACTTCCGGCTCCTCGGCGTAGACGTCGGTGAGATCCGCCGGCGGGTTGGCGACCTGC
>JAICSB010000195.1 GCA_025937115.1 Pseudonocardiaceae bacterium
CCGAACGAACCCTGATGCTGGTTCCGGCCCAATCCCATGCTCACCACTTCGTGCGGGTAAGGGTCAGGCCGTATGTGATCGTCCAGCGGCAGCTTGCATCGGCCTGCTGTCACATCGGCCGCGTCCAGCGATGGACGGTTGCTCGTTAAGGACGGGTGGCGCTGATCAAAACCTGCAGTGGGTCGTGCCGACCGGTCTGTATCGGTCGGCGGGTGTGGTGATGTGTGCAATAGACGGAACGGTCCGTCACGGCATCGATAATCGCCTTGCCGATGAAATCAGGCCACACCCGCTTCTGCCGTGCCTTACTGGGCGCACCGCAACCATGCCGCCGATCGGGGTGGCGATCGAGTGGGAGTAGCCTTCGCAACGCTCCACCAGCGGATGGCAGATCTTGGATGCCGCGCAACCCGCGGGAGGCACCGTGATGACAAAGAATCCGAACGCGATTCTGCGGAATATCCGATCTTCGATGGCCACGTTGTGCCAGGGCAGTCCGGCCACCACACCGCCCGCCGTGCACGATCTCATCCAGGCCATCAAAGACCTGGACAACCACCTGTCCTGGGGCGGGACTCCGCCCGACGAGTGGCGCAGTGCCCCGTTCGCGCTGCCCCCGGCGCGGGTCTCGGACACCGGGGTCCATCAAGTATGCCTGCGCGAAATACCGCCTTCCGAGCCTGATCCGGTCGAGGACATCATCCGCCGGATGTGATGGTCGGCGCAGCGCCGGCACGCTACCTTCGGATGCATGCCGACCTCCGGGCCACCGTCGTGCGTAGTGATCCACTGCACTGGTCACCGGAGCGACCCGCAGCACGAGGTGGGTATCCAAGGCAGTGATGGGCTCTGCCCGGTGCCGGTGTGCGTCGTTCACCACGACCGAATCGAGCAGGGTGAACCGTGGCTGTGGGTTCCCTGGCAGCGGTTGAAGGGTGCCAGTTCGGGCCTGTCAGAGGGGTGCATCCTGATGGGCGAGGCGTTGGCCGGCTACGGTCTCGTTGTCGACGTCGACGTCCGGATGAGCAACAGCCTGGTGTTCAGCGCTGACCTCGCCGACGGCCGGGAGACGACGACGTTGGCCATCGATGGTCGGGTGTTCGGCGTGAACCAGCCGGTCTCCCTGGAGTTGGTCCTCTCGCCAGAGACGGTCGCGCATCTTAAAGAGACACTGCGTTTCGTCCGGCCCTGATTTGATTTTAAGGCTACGCCAGGGCCGCTAGGTAGCGGACCGCGGAGATACTCGGCAGAAAGCAGTACGCCCCGCCGCGGGTGGTGACGAATCGAGTGAGTCCGCGCAGGACCACAGATCCTCCCGGCTGCGGTATCGAGAAACTTCCGGCGCTGTTGCCTTGGGCACCGATCAGCGGATCGTTGGTGCGGCCGAGTCCGGCGGTGAAGATCCCGTCGTTCGCCCATTGGGTCATGAGGAATTCGAACTGATCGCGCAGGCTGACCCCGATGAACAGGCCGAGCAGTCCCCGAGCCTGCCCGTCCCTAGGATGTGCCGGGTCATACGCCGGACCGTAGGCGATCCCGCGCCGGACGATGCGGTGCAGGTGACTGCCATCGCCGGCGACGCGTTGCCCGCGCGGATTCATCCGGCGAATGTGCGAGCCGATCGGGCACCGGTAACCCCACTCGTCGGCGCCCTCTCCGGTGTAGTCGAAGTCGTTCAGCGCTTCGAGTGGGATCGGCGGTTCGGGTGTGTCGGTGTCCGGTGAGAGAACCAGTGGCGTGCCGTTGCGCCAACGTCCGCACAGCTTCGCCTCGATCAGTTCTTCCGACAATCCGGTCGCCGACGCCTGCTGGGCGACGAATTCGGCGAACGCATCGACGTCTTGTTCAAGTACCCGGAATGCGGCGAAGCTACCGTTGACACCCAGCTCGGGCGGCTCCGGTACTGGATAGCTGAATCGGTCGAACTGGCTGGGATATCCGAGCAGGAATTCTCCTACCGGAGCTCGCGGCAAGTGATCCGGCAGCCCAGCGAGCGGAACACCGTCGATGGTGGGTTGGGATAACCCGTCGCGGTAACCGAAGTGTGCGGCATCGCCGGGCAACGCCGCGCCGTCGCGGCGACCCAGCTCGACGTAGCAGGCGGACCAGGCCTGTTCCAGTCGCTTCGTCGCCGCGTCGAGCGCGTCAGCCGACTGGGCGGACAGGATCAGCAAGAGGTGCAGCGCTGGATCCACCAACCACGGCAGCCATTGGTCGGGTGCGCTCGTACCGACGTCGCCCACGCTGGTAGCACGCTGCACGGCACCCTCGCGGTATTCCACCGGAAAGCTGTCCAGAGACGCTCGCGGCACCCCCAGCGCCGCGAGGCCGGTAAAGGTCATGCCCAGGTTCACGCAGTAGTCCGGTTTCGCTGCCCAAGGTTGTGCAGTGGTAATGGAAGGTACCGCCGGATCACTGTCGACCAAGGTGCCCAGAAAGGCGCCGGCGCCCGTCGGCTCGCGAACGCTCAGACCGAGATACCGGGCCACTGGCATGGTGTAACCTCGGAGGATAAATCCCTGCACATCCGCGAGCTCGACGGCTTCCATTGCGGTACTCCCTCTTTACGGTATTCAGCTCGGGGCGCCGACTGGTCCGAGAATATCGAGTACCGTGCGCTCGGGGTAGGCGCTGTAGAACGTCCCAACGCATCCAACGTCGACGCTGTGGACGTAGTCGAGAAACTCCTGGCGATAATTCTGGACCGGCAGTGGGGGGGCACCTTCCACGTGCGCCATAAGAGCGTTGAAAACGTCGCCGATGGTGTCGATGAATTCGTTGATGTATACCGCGAAGTCGCCGTCGTAGGTGGTGATCACTCCGAGCTGATCGTTGCCCAGGAATGCGAATCGAGCGAAGTGTACCGTGCTGATCTTGTTCAGCGCGATGGTGACTGGATTCTGCTCCGGTGGCAAAGACTGAAAGTGTGTGATGAGCTGTTTAAGTGCAGCGTAGTCTTCCGGAGACTTCGCTTTCATCACCATAGTCAACGGGTTCTGGACGGGCGGCGGTGGCTGCTCAATCAAGGGATTTTCCTCTCCGGTGGGTCGATCAGAATCAGGGTTAGGAGCGGGGGGTCAGCCCGCGTTCGTCAAGCCTGCGCCGCAGCTGGGTCAGGGCCCGGGCCCGGGTGGGTCCGATGCCGCCGGCTGGGATTCCAGTATTCCGAGCGACCTCGGTGTACGGGCGAGGGCTATCGAAGAACAGCTCGCGGAGAAGCATTTGACGGCGGGGTGACAGCGTCGCGATAAGGCTCCACAGCAGCCGTGCCGTATCTGCGTCAATGGCGTGCTGCTCCGGGCCTGTGGATGGGTCAGCCAGTTGCTCTATCGCCGCGTGGGGTGGCGCACTGTGCTGTGCCTGCTGGCGCAGGATGCGCAGGCACTCGCGACTTGCGGTGGTCGCCAGCCAACCGGCGAGCTGCTCGGGCAGCAGGATCCGATGGCAGTTCTCCGCCAGCCGTAACCAGGTCATCTGCACCGCGTCGTGGGCGTCGGCGTCCTGCAGTCCGAACGAGCGCACCTTCCCGATCACCACTCCCCGGTATCGGTGCACGATCTCCTCCCACGCCCTGGAATCACGGTGGCCCGCGCGCTGGAGCAGTTCAGTGACGCTAAGGGTGGCCTCAGGTGGGCTGATGGCGGTTGTCATTCGGGTACCCCCGGTGCCGCGTGGGTGGGCGGTGGGCACGAGTCCGGTGCCCGGGTCGTGATCAGTCAGCGTGACGCTCTGGATACGTCGTAAGCTGAACGTACGTTGTATAGTTAGATGTACAGTGTTATAGTGCGGTGCGAAAGCTGCTATAGCCCAATCGGGTATACGTTGTACGTATCGCGGCAGTGACTACGAGGAGGGATCAAGGTTGAACGACCAGTCCAGCGTTCCCGGCTGCTCCGACCCGGCTACCTGGGTCGGCATCGACCCCAGCAAGGACTACACGCGGCCACCCCCGCTGTCGCGGCCCCGAATCGTGCGGGCCGCGCTGAGCCTGGTCGACGAGAAGGGTCTGGCTGCCCTGACGATGCGGGCGCTGGCCACAGAGCTCGAAGTCTCGCCGATGGCTCTGTACAACCACGTGCGGGACAAGGACGAGCTGGTGGACCTCATGGTCGACCTGATGCTTGCCGAGGTAGACACCTCGGTGACCGAAGGTGACTGGTTGACCCAGCTTCGCGCCCTGGTGCGCAGCTATCACCAGGCCTTAGCGGCCCACCATGGGCTGGCCCGGGTCTACAGCGTCCGGGTCAGGATCGGCCCGCACGGTCTGCTGCTCATGGAGCGGACGGTGGCGCTTCTGCTGGAAGCGGGATTCTCGCCTGCCGAGGCGTCTGACGCTTTCTTCGTCCTGTTCATCTACACCGCTGGCTTCCAGCAGATAGGCGACATCGTCCCCCGGCGCGATAGCGCAACTCGGGAGGAAACCGGCTATTACCCGCCGCTGCCACTGCAGCAGATCCCCGCTATCACCGCGGTGAGCCCGCACCTGAACGGACCGCACCGGCCGGGGCGGTTCGACTACGGCCTCGAGCTTCTGCTCGCTGGTTTGCAAGTTAAAATTGCTCAGCCCGAGAGGGCCGCGACTGCGCCACAGTGAGGGCCGTCACTCCGCTGCGTACCTACCGATCGGTAACATTGTGGTCATGAACATCGTGGTTCTGATCAAGCAGGTGCCGGACACCTGGTCCGCACGCACCCTGGCCGATTCCGACCACACCCTTGATCGCGCCTCGGCGGACGTCGTCCTGGACGAGATCAACGAACGGGCGGTCGAGGAGGCGCTGAAGATCAAGGAGTCGGACGATGGTGAGGTCACCGTCGTCACGATGGGGCCCCAGCGGGCCGCCGATGCCATCCGCAAGGCCCTGTCGATGGGGGCGGACAAGGCGGTGCACCTGTCCGACGAGGGCCTGCACGGGTCCTGCGCGGTGCAGACCGCCAAGGCGCTGGCCACCGTCATCGGCACGCTCGGCGACGTCGACCTCATCATTGCCGGCAACGAGGCCACCGACGGCACCGTGGGCGCCGTCGCGGCGATGGTCGCCGACGTGCTCGGGTTGCCGGAGCTGACCCATGCCCGCACGGTCACCGTCGAAGGACGCACGGTGACCGTGGAGCGGGAGACCGATGACGCGATCACGGTCCTGCGGGCTGAGCTACCGGCTGTGATCAGCGTGAACGAGAAGATCAACGAGCCGCGCTACCCGTCCTTCAAGGGGATCATGGCGGCGAAGAAGAAGCCGGTCGCCACCTTGTCGCTGGCCGATGCGGGCATCGAACGCAGCGCTGTCGGGTTGGCCAACGCCACCTCGACGGTGATCGAGTCCACGCCACGGCCGCCGCGGCTGGCCGGGCAGGTCGTCACAGACGAGGGTGACGGCGCGGCCAAGCTCGCCGAATACCTCATCGGCCAGAAGCTGATCTGATCGTCGCAGAGGAGAACCGTTATGGCAGAGGTTCTGGTCCTCGTCGAGCACTCCGGCGGCGAGGTCAAGAAGGTCACCAACGAGCTGCTCACGGCGGCAGCGAGGCTGGGTGAGGTGTCCGCTGTGGTGGTCGGCACGCCTGGCAGCGCAACCAAGCTCAAGGACCGGCTGGCCGCCTATGGTGCGGCGAAGATCTACCTCGCCGAGTCCGACGATGTGGACGACTACCTCACCGCTCCCACCGTCGGCGTGCTGGCGGCACTCGTGGAGGCGGTCCAGCCGGCGGCCGTGCTGATCGCCTCGTCACCGGACGGCAAGGAGATCGCCGGCAAGCTTGCCGTGCGTACCGGATCGGGATTGCTCTCCGACGCGGTCGAGCTGGCTGCAGACGGCACCGCCACTCATTCAGTGTTCGGCGGTTCGTACCTCGCCAAGTCCCGGGCCACCACGCCGGTCGCGGTGATCACCGTGCGGGCCGGCGCGATCGAACCGGTCGAGTCGCCGGGCGCGGCCGCCGAGCAGACCGTCGAGGTCCCCGCGGTGAGCGCGACGAAAACTGCGAAGATCATCGAGCGTAAACCCATCGAGGGTGGGGACCGCCCGGAGCTCAGTGAGGCCAGTGTCGTGGTCTCCGGCGGTCGTGGCGTCGGCTCGGCGGACAACTTCGGGGTGGTCGAGAAGCTCGCCGACTCGCTCGGTGCCGCGGTTGGGGCCTCGCGGGCGGCGGTGGACTCCGGCTACTACCCGCACCAGTTCCAAGTCGGGCAGACCGGCAAGACCGTCTCGCCGCAGCTCTACGTCGCGCTCGGCATCTCCGGCGCGATTCAGCACCGCGCCGGCATGCAGACGTCCAAGACCATCGTCGCGGTCAACAAAGACCCGGA
>JAICSB010000320.1 GCA_025937115.1 Pseudonocardiaceae bacterium
CCCACGTACTGCACGAGACGTCCCTTGAAAGCGATCGGCGCTGCGAGGAACAGGGCATCGAGGACCGCGCAGTCGAATCCCTCGCCAATGAACGGCCCGGTAGCCACGACCAGCAACGGTGACCCGCCCGTGGGTGGTTGCAGGCGGGCCAGAGCGATGCGCCGGGCTTTGGCGTTCATCCCACCGCGCAGTACGACCGGATCGAGCCCGCGTCGCCGGAGTTCCTCGGCGAATCGCTCGACGTGCGCTGTCCACTGGGTGAGCACAAGGCAATGCCTGCCGCGTTCCAGCGCGGCCGCCACGTCGCTGATCACCTGAGTGGTACGGGCACCGTCCGCGACGAGGTCCCGGTAGATGGCGGCCATCCCGCCTGGTACCGACGGGATGGCCGCACCGGTGTAGCGGAATCCGGTGTCGTGCACGTGCAGCACGAGCGTTGGTCGCGGCGCCAGTCCCGGCTGGGCGAGTTCCAGCTGCGGTGACCGGTCATCGGCCGCAGGAGTGCTCTGTGGGGAGCATGTGATGGTGTGCCGGATCGGACCGAGCTGGAGCGCGATCAGGCCGTCGAGCTTGTCGCGGCGGTAGGGCGTGGCGGTCAGGCCGAGCCAACTGCTTGACGGCGTGCTCGAAGCCCGCCGCAGGGATGTGGTGGCATTCATCCGCCACCACCAGCCCATAGCCGCTGGTGAGCGACTCGATGTCATCTTTGCGGACCAGGCTTTGCAACATCGCGACATCGACTACGCCGCGGGTTTTCGTGCGGCCGCCTCCGAGTTGCCCAGCCTTGACCTCCAGCAGCTCACTGATTCGCGTCCGCCACTGGTCGGCGAGAGCCTTACGGTCGACGAGCACGAGCGTCGACGTCGCGTGATGTGCGATCAACGCACACGCGATCACCGTCTTGCCTGCGCCAGGCGGAGCGACCAACACACCCAAGTCGTGACTGCGCAAGCCGTCTACAGCGTCGCGCTGTTGCCCGGCCAGTGTGGCCGTGAACGTGAACTCCTGGGGGTTGCCAGAGGCCCGTTCATCGGTCAGTTCAAGGCGACTGCCGGCCTGCTCGACAAGGGCGGCGACCGTGTCGGCCAGGCCGCGCGGCAGGACAAGACCGCCATCGACGGTTTCGTCGTAACTGCGCAGAAACCGCGGCGTGTCCCAAGTGGACATGCGCAGCCGCTGGCGCTCGTAAAAGACCGGGTTCAACATTGACGCCGCGTGTTTCAACGTCGCGTGCAAGGCCGGGGTCAGCTCGCCCGACTCCACTCGGATCCCGGCCTTGAGACGGGCGTGCAGGATGGGTGGCGGCGTGGCGCGGATCCGGGTCGAGACCGGTGTGCTGAGTCGCTCCACACCGGCACCCACGACTACCTGTCCGACCCGGCGTGAGATTCGGCTGACCTCACCGGGACTCATCCGGCCCAACGAGGACAAATACGCCCACTGGTCGTCGTATGGTTCCATCGTGGACAGGTCAAGAAACACTGTCACCCCGTCGGGGCGGCCCTTGCCGTGCAGCGGTGCGGCGATCAGGTTCCCCACCCCGCCGGTCGGCAGCCCATCCTGCGACGGAAACAGTCGGTCGTAGCTGGCGAGGTCCATGTGCCCGCGCACCGCCATCGCCTCCCGCAGCAATGCCGTGCCGAGCCTGCGGGCGGCCTCCGCTGGCACGGGCGCGGCGAAGAACACCCACGTGTGCGCGCCAACCCCCGACCGCGACACTTCCAATGCTGCCGGGACCGACCACGTCCGGGCGGCCTTCAGGTACGCCAGCGCGTCCAGCATGGCCGCCTGCCCGTCGAAGTCGGCCGTCAGCCAGCTGCACAGATCACCATCCAGCAGTGGATACAACCCGATATGCGTCTCGCCGGACAGGTGGGCGCGAAGAACCTCCCTGGTCAGCGGCAGGTAATCCCGGTCTTCGTGTCGCGCGCCTCTGCGCCACCCGCCACGCACCGCCGGTAGCCAACCGGCCTTGCCTGTACGCGCGTTCTCCCACCGAACGGCGTAGATATCCCTGCGGGCAGCGAACAACTGTCCGAAGAAATCGACCTTCATCTCCGGTGGGGACCGCCGATCGACCGGACCGGGCGGGGTTTCAAAGAAACCCGTCTGCACCGGGCCAGGCGGGGCCGCCTGCTTCGGTGTCAACTCCAGCAGGCGCAACAACCGCGCGTTCTCGGCCTGCAGCCGTGTACTCAGTGTCCGAAGGCTCGCCACCTCTTCCGCAAGCCCTGCCACCTCCGCCGACCGAAGATCGTTGTCCACACCACACACCGTAGAACGCGACGTACAAGCGCAATTGCCACGCTCGACGACGCCAGCTACCCGACGGGTCACCAACGATGAGCGTGATACCGTGGGACTGGCCATCCTGCCGCGCATGGGGGTCGTCTACCCGAGGGCATGGATCGCCCCGCCTGGCCATGCGGGAGCTGCGAAAACTAGGCTGGCATCGGTCCACGTTGCTCAGGCTGCGGTCGGACCTCAACCGCCAGATTCACGCGGTTCTCGCTGGCGGAGTGCGAGTCTGGACGACCGACCTGATCTGCTCCCCACGGGCTGGAGCTACTCAGCCGGATCGGGCTGCCATCGGCGAGCCCCCTGGTAAACGCCAGCTATCGACTTCCCCCACGAGCAGAAACACCACCGTGAGCCATGCACCGACCTGTAACCGCGTTCGACTCTCACGGTCGGCCACCGGGCGCTGGGCTGCACTTCGGACCGGGCCACGCCGGACAGCCATCTACTTCATCGACGAGCGCGAACGAGAGGTCCACCCGCTCCTCGTGCAGTGGATCGGTTAAGACCACCAACCCATCAAACCAAATCGTGACCGCCACGATCCGACGGTCAGAACCGCGGTCAGAACCCGCAGACGTGGCGATTACTCCACCTAGGTCCCCCGCACCCAGATCAAAACTGTGGCTCGGGTCCGTCAGATCCGAAGCTTTTGGTCACGGCGCGCCTGGTTTTGACCGCCCAAACCGGTGATTACAGCAATGCTGACTACGCGAGCGGTGATTACGGCGGTGGGGACTGGGTGGCGGCGATATTTAGGACCACCGACTTCTAACCATCGACCGCCGCTGGCAGCGAGGACACCAATAGAGGTTGCGCCCGGCGTGCCGCGCAGTGACGACGTCGGTAGCGCAGACCAAGCACGGCGCACCGGCCCGGCGGTAGACATAGACCTCGCCGCCATGCCGATCCTGACGCGGCGCTCGTCCCATCGCCACCGGGTCATGCTCCGCACGGACCGTATCGATCCGGCCACGACGCACCCCGTCGTACATCAACTCGACGAGATCTGACCACAGCGCCAGCCACTGATCCTCGCGAAGTTCACGCCCTGGCTGCAGTGGATCCAGCCGGTGGCGGAACAACAGCTCAGCCCGATAGATATTGCCGATTCCCGAGACCACCGCCTGATCCATCAACAACGTGGCCAGCGGCGCCCGGGACCGGGAGATGCGGGCCCAGGCCTGGTCCGGGTCAGCGTCGCTGCGCAGCGGATCCGGCCCCAGCCGGGCGCGCACCGCGTCCACTTCGGTCTCCGTGAGCAGGTCACAGGCCGCCGGCCCGCGCAGATCTGTCCAGTGCATGCAGCCGACCAGCCGCATGCGGACCTGCCCCCGCGGCGGCTGCACGGGCAACGTCGCGTCGGTGAAGGAACCGTAAAGACCAAGGTGCACGTGCACCACCAGATCAGGGCTATAGACGTGGAACAGGTGCTTGCCGTGCGCTTCGGCACGCTGCAACACCCGACCATTAAGCTTCGCAGCGGCCGCCGCGAACCGACCCTGCGGGCTGGACACCGCAACTGGCGACCCTCCGTAACGCCGCTGGTGCGCACCTGCCAGTCGGTGCGTCGTGTGACCCTCCGGCATCGCAGAGTCAGCCCACAGAGATCGACGGTGCGTCCCCGGCAGCCTCGACGTCCGAGAGCAGCCCGATCCGGCGGGCGTGCCGCTCGCCGCTGGACAACGGCGTCGCGAGAAACGCCTCCACGAGCTCCGCGACCCCAGCGGGCCCTTGCATCCGGGCACCGACCCCGACCACCTGGACGTCGTGGTGCTCCCGCGCGAGCCTTGTGGTGGTCTCGGTGCTCCACGCCAGCGCCGCGCGACAACTCGCGACCTTGTTGACGGAGATCTGCTCGCCGTCGCCCAACACGCCGATCACCCCCCAACGCAGCCCCGGACCGGGCACTACCCGGCGGGCGGACTCGATGCAGGACGGTGGGTAGTCATCGCCAACATCGAACACGTCGGCCCTGACGTCCACCACATCACGCCCGAGGCTACTCAAGTGCCTCACCAGAAAACTCTCAAGCTCAAACCCAGCATGATCCGAACCGAGATAGACGCACACAGTATGCAACAGTGCCACACCGCGCATCCGCTCCGTCCCGACCCCGATATGTCTCCATGTCGGGATGGGTGGCCCGGTGCTAAGCACAGTACACATTTCCAACACCGATCGGTATTGAATTAATGCACGCTATCTGACGTATGAGACACCACAAACGTTGGCCTCGCTAATGGATAAAGTGCGGGTCCGGCGCGCTACTGGAGGCCAACGACGCCCTGGTCACCGCCG
>JAICSB010000746.1 GCA_025937115.1 Pseudonocardiaceae bacterium
TGGATCCGGCGCGCAGTCGAGCAGGAACTGCAGCGCCCCGCCTAGCCTCGGGATTTCATGTCGTGGGGGTGTGTGCGGCGCGTTAAGCACGGAAGTGCCTGTCCTGCTTGGAAGACTGGCGATTGCTGAAGTCGTTGGTCGTCCGAGCGGAAGGCACTCCGTAGGTGAACAGTACCCCGCCCCCGAGCCTGGTTCTTGATCTGGTCCGCGCGTCGCTGGTGTCCTCGGCCGGTGGGCTGCTGTTGCGGCAGACGGTGCGGGCCTCGGGTGTGGAGCGGTCGCTGTCGAGCGCGTTGGCGCCGTGGCGCAGCTCGCGGACGGTCCATGATCCGGGCAAGGTGCTGGTCGATGTGGCGGTCGCGGTCGCGCTGGGTGGGGACTGTCTGGCCGATGTGGCGGTGGCCCGCGCTCAACCGGGACTGTTCGGGCAGGTGGCCTCCGATCCGACGGTCTCGCGGTTGATCTCGCGGCTTGCCGGCGATGTCGAGACCGCGCTGCCGGCGATCCGCGCGGCCCGGGCCCAGGCTCGGACCGCGGTGTGGGCGCGGCGCCGGCCGCTGGCCGGCACGCCGGGCAGCCGCGATGGTGGCCAGGTGATCGTGGACCTGGACGCCACGTTGGTCACCGCGCACTCGGAGAAGGAGAACGCGGAGCCGACCTACAAGCGCGGGTTCGGGTTCGCCCCGATGTGCGCGTTCGTCGACCACGGCGAGCACGGCACCGGGGAGGCCCTGACCGTGCAGTTGCGGCCCGGGTCGGCCTCCCCGTTCGACAAGGCCGACCACATCGAAACCCTGGACCTCGCCCTGGCCCAGCTTCCCGACGACGAGCGTGGGCAGGTGCTGGTCCGCGCCGACACCGGCGGGTGTTCCAAGGCGTTCCTGCACCACATCACCGACCTGGGGCTGGAGTACTCCATCGGGTTTCCCGCACTGGAGACCGTCAAGACCGCCGTCGAGCAGATCCCCCCGCAGGCGTGGCGGCCCGCGGTCGACGGTGACGGCAACCCCCGCGACGGGGCGCAGGTCGCCGAGCTCACCGCGTGGATGCCCACCCCGGTCTGGGCCGGCCGGCCGGGTCCGCGGGACTGGCCGGCCGGGATGCGGGTCATCGCCCGCCGCGAACGCCCCCACCCGGGCGCACAGCTACGGCTGACCGACCACGACGGGTGGCGGATCACCTGCTTCGCCACCAACACTCGCGGCCCCGGCTGGACCCTGGCCGCCCTGGAGGTACGGCACCGGCAACGCGCCCGCTGCGAGGACCGGATCCGCACCGCAAAGGACACCGGTCTACGCAACCTCCCCTTCCACGGCTACGACCAGAACCAGATCTGGCTCGAGATCGTCGCCCTCGCCGCGGACCTGCTGACCTGGACTCAGACTCTCGCCTGGCCGCCCACCGCGGCGGTCCGCCGCTGGGAACCCAAACGCCTGCGCCTACGGATCCTCGCCGTCGCCGGACTCATCGTGCGCAGCGGCCGACGCCGCCGGCTTCGGCTTCCCCGTGACTGGCCATGGAACCACCTCATCGACACCGGATGGGCCGCCCTTCAACCCGGTTGACCCCCCACCACGACCCGACGACCAGGACCTCGGAGAACCGGCGAACACAGCGCCGGAGGTCGGCCGCGCGCCTCGCGAGAACACGCCCCACAAACAACGCCGACCCCCCACAAACACCCCTCACACCCGGCCAGACGAA
>JAICSB010000342.1 GCA_025937115.1 Pseudonocardiaceae bacterium
GCTGCCAGCACGACATACAGGAAGTACCAGGACAGGAAGAACGCGGTCATCGGGAAGACGAAGCCGCGGAACCGCTGTCGCAGCATGGCGAAATCCGCGCTGGTGTGGGCGGCGGCCCAGGGGTCCACCGGTGGCGGCGTGCCCACACCGCCGACGCGCTCGGTGGTGCTCATGCAGACACCTCCAGGGCAGTGATGATCATGCCGATGTGACGTGCGTCGCGAAGACCGGCACACCCTAGTAGCCGGACTTTCACCAGCGTGCACCGCATCGCGAACCGTTCGGTATGCAGCGGTGATTACCGACGGTGCCGGCCACCGCGCATCCTGGGCAGCGCCACTATCCCGGAGCGGGGGGCCAGCTGATCCAAGTCTCGATCCTCCGACAGGCCCAACCGGTCTGGTGCATGCAACCGCAGCAGGATGCGAGATACGTCGACCGGGATGCGATCACTGGTGCGCTTGCTGACCACCACCATGGTCAGGAAGGCCAGCGGCACGGTGAACACAGCGGGCTGGGCCAACAGTGTCTGCCACCCTGGCGGGAGTACGCCGGCCGCGGCCGGCAGCACCGCGGCGAACGCGAGCCCGCCGCCGGCCAGAATGCCGGCCGCCGCGCCGACGTCGGTCAGCCCGCGCCACCAGATGCCCAGCACGAGCAGCGGGCAGAACGACGAGGCGGCCACCGCGAAAGCCAGTCCCACACCTTGCGCCAGGTCCAACGATGACACGGCGAGCACGAACGCCAACGGCACTGTCCAGGCAGCCGCAGTGGCCGCCCGGAAGTCCCGCAACCGACTGGGAAGCACGTCAGTGGACAACACTCCGGCGATGCTGACCACCAGCCCGGTGGCGGCGGAGACAAAGGCGGCGAACGCCCCGGCCGCGATCAGGCCACCGAGTAACAGCCCTGGCCATCCGCCCAACACGGCGCGTGGCAGCAGCAGCAGCGCGGCGTCGGTGTTGCCGTTGACCAGCAGCTCCGGGACGTACAGCCGAGCGAGCCATCCGGACACCATCGGGAACAGGTAGAAAACTCCGAGCAGCGACAGCACCAGCAACGTGGTCCGGCGCGCCGCTCGGCCGTCGGGGTCGGTGTAGTACCGCCCCAGTACGTGCGGCAACCCCATGGTGCCCAGCAGCAGCGCCACGATGAGCGAGTACGTGGCTAGCAGCGGATGGCTGCCGCTGCCCAGTGGACGAAGCCATTTGCCGTTGTCCAACACGGCACCTCGGATCACCGGAGTCCGGCTGCCCGCGTCGAAATGCAGTCTGGTGTTCCTGGCGACCCGGTGCTCCCCTGGCGCCCAGTACACCGTCCCGTTCGCGAATCGCCCGTCCTCGTTTCCCACCGCGTTGACCACCATCGGCGCAGCGACTTCCAGCACCACATCGTGATCAAGAGTGATATCGGCGGCATGGGAGAAATACGGCAGCGCCGAGGCACCCAGCGAGCCCCGCAGACCCGGTTTCTCGCCGGCATTGTGAATCAGCAGCACGAAGACCGGGATGGCGAGCGCGGTCAGCTTTATCCAGTACTGGAAGGCCTGCACGATGGTGATCGAGCGCATCCAGCCGGTGTAGATGTTCAACGTCACGATCACCATGACCACCGCCGCGCCGACCCACTTCGGCTGTCCGGTCACAGCATGGAGGGTGAGCCCGGCGCCCTGCATCTGCGGTACCAGGTAAAGCCAGCCGATGACGATCACGAAAATGGTGCAGACCCGGCGCAGCCCTACGGAACCCAACCGTGCCTCGGCGAAGTCGGGCAGCGTGTAGGCACCCGATCTGCGTAGCGGCGCCGCTACGAAAAGCAGTAGCGCGAGATATCCCGCCGTGAACCCGACCGGGTACCACAGCGCGTCCACCCCGCCCTTGAGCACCAGACCGGCGATTCCCAGGAAGGAGGCCGCGGACAGGTACTCGCCGGAGATCGCCGCGGCATTCCAGCGTGACCCCAGCGTTCGGGACGCCACCAGGAAGTCCGAGGTCGACCTGACCTTCGTCCCGTAGAGCCCGGTGAGCATGGTCGCCGCGGCAATCACGACCATCGCACCGATGGTGACGTAGAACACCGCCTGCCCCGGCACGCTGGCGATCAGTTCTCGACCATATCGGCGAAGTCCTGCTCGTTACGGTCCGCGCTGCGATTGTAGGACCAGGCCACCGCGACGAAGAACGGGTAAACCGCGAACCCGAGCAGGAGCCACGGCAGCCGTATGCCCACGACGGTGATCGTGCCCAGCGACGGCATCAGGAACAACAGCGGGATACCCGCGAGCACCAGCACCGTGAGCAGCATCAGCCGGATCGACAAAATCAGCTGCACCCGCACCAACTGGCGAACGAGTACCTCACCGACGCTGGTCTGATCCTCCAACTCGGCGAGCGTTCGTACCACCCGGCGGCTGCTGCGCCGCTTTGCGAGCACGATCCGTTCCCGCTTGCCGAGCTTGACCTTGGCCGCGACCGAATAGCCATTGGCCTCCCGGGCCTTTTCTGCGGCCGCCGCGTCCTCGGCCGCCCGCGTCAGAGCCTCCCACGGGTCGTCATCCGGTCCAGTCGCGTCAGTACTCATGGGGGACTCATCGAGACTCTATCGCCGACCCATTGGCGACTCATCACAACTCATCGGGGTTCATCGGAGCTGGTCGGGAGGTCCAGCCCTGTTTGGCCGCACGGACCAGGCGGTCCTTCAGTTCTCGAGTGTGCCTTCGGCTGACCGGTAACTCGGTGGCGTCACCTCCGTTACCCACCCGCACCACGTAACCCGACGCCGACATGCGCAGCTCGGTGACCAGCGGCAGGGCGACCAGAAAGGAGCGGTGAATCCGCACGAACCCGGCGTCCGACCAGCGATCTTCCAACTGGGAAAGCGGGATACGGACCAGGTGGCTGGTGCCCTCTCCGGTGTGCAGCCGTGCGTAGTCCCCATGCGCCTCCACCCAGCGTACCGACGAGCGCGGCACCAGCTTGGTGGTCCCGGCGAGCTCCACCGGGATGACCTCGTCCTCGCTGCCGGGATCCGGTCCCGGGGCAGACGCGTCGCGCCGGGAGGCCACGATCCGCCGCATGGTGTTGGCCAGTCGCTCTCGACTCACCGGCTTCATCAGGTAGTCGGCCGCGCCGATCTCGAAGGCGTCGAGAGCCTTCTCATCGTAGGCGGTGGCGAACACGACCACTGGTGGGTTGGGAATCGCGCCGAGCAGGCGGGCCAACTCCAGCCCGTCCAACCCCGGCATCCGGATGTCGAGGAACACGACATCGATCTGGGGCAGCGACGACGTTCCGTTGGTGCCCCGATTGTCAGGACGCAAGACCGACAATGCCTCGGTGGCGTTGGTGGCCGTCAGCACGGTGCCGATCCGCGGCTCGGCTTCGAGTACTTCCACCAACATGGACAGCGGACCCGGCTCGTCGTCGACGGCGAGCACGACGAGACCCGGGTTGTCGTCGTTGCCGCTCATCGACCGCCTTTCCGCCAGACCAGTGTGCCCCCACCAACCCCGGGCCATCAATCCTGCACATGGCCGGTATCGCTGTCCACGGTTGGCGGACTAGTGCCATCCCTGGTACTCAGTGTGATCGGCCAGAGCTACAGCCCGAAACGGGACCAGGTGGCGCGGTGCTCAAGCGCTTCGAGCACCGCCAACGCGGATTCCGGACCGCCACGCCCGCTCAGCGCGGCCGCTGCGGGTGCTATCCCCAGCCTAGCCAGCAATGGCCGGCGTGCCTCCACCGTGATGATCTCCGCGTCCGGGTAGCGCTTGACGATCTCCCCACGCATTGTGCCGAGCCGGTCGACCAGACCCAATTCCAGGGCCCGGCGACCGCTCCACACCTCGCCGGTGAACAGGTCCTGCTGACCCGTCACCAGCCGATCGCCGCGGCGCGAACACACCCAGTCGCGAAACATACCGTGCAGTTCGGTTTGCATGCTACGCAACCACACCACGTCGTCCTCCCGCTCAGGCAGGAATGGGTCGAGCCGGGATTTGTTCGCCCCCGCGGTATATAGCCGCCGCTCGACCCCGAAGCGCTCGAGCAGACCATGCAGCCCGAAGCCCTGGCTGACCACCCCGATGGAGCCGACCAGTGACGTCGGGTGGGCGACGATCTCATCGGCGACACAGGCGAGCCAGTACCCACCGGATGCGGCGACGTCCTCGCAGAACGCCAGCACCGGCACGTTCTTAAGATCGGCGAGACCGCGGATCCGGTCCGCCACCAGTGCCGACTGGGTGGGCGAACCCCCCGGTGAGTTGATCAACAACGCCACCGCCCGCAGCCGGTCGAAGCCGAAGGCCCGGGTCAGCACCGACTCCAAGACGGACAGGTTGATCACTCCGCGACCCAGCGGTGCCGCCGTCGGTGTGATCACGCCGTGCAGTTTCACCGCAGCTACCACC
>JAICSB010000389.1 GCA_025937115.1 Pseudonocardiaceae bacterium
CCGGGGGGGTTTGTAATTCTTCTCCGGGGGGCGGGGCGGGGGGTTCAATTGTGGGCAACTTGCTCCCCCCCCCGCCACCTCCGCAGCGGATCCATTCCTTCTATTCTGGGGCTGATGGGGCTGATGGGGCTGTCCTTGAGGTGACTCGCACGGCCCTTCTTAGGTGGCGTAGGGATGAGAGCCGCCCTGGCGTACTGGAGGGGGTGCGCCCACCAGGCCAGCTGGTCCAGGAGCGCGCCGACTGCGGTGTTGACCGCCGCGGGCTCGCGGGGTGCGCCGTGCTCGTCGAACTGCGCATGTGCCCCGTGGAAGCTCACCGTTTCCCTGATTGTCACGGTGTGGAGTTCAGCGAACACGATCCGGAGTTGCTCCACCGCACGCAGACCGCCGGACATGCCGCCGTAGCTCACAAAGCCGACCGGTTTGGCGTGCCATTCCCGGCCTACCGAGTCGATCGCGATCTTCAACGACCTTAACTATCGTTGAGGTCAAGAGGTCAGCCTCCGACGTGGATCCCGGGACGGCAGGCCGGGTTCTTCTCGACCTCACGCAGGATCTCCCGCACGACTGGCGCGGTGTCGCCTCGGCCGAGGATTAGATAACGCAAAAGGTGCCCGATGGGGTTGCCCTCGGCCCATTCGAAGTGGCAGTGCGGACGGACTCCGGTGACGTCGCGCAGCGCGAGCAGGATCGCCGCGATCGCGTTCGGGATGGCGGGACTCTGGGCACGCAGCACCCGGTGCCCGTCGACTTCGACTCCGTGGACAGTCAGCACGTCGCTGAAGCTGGAGGGGTCGATGACGTCGATCTCCAGGAACAGCACGTCGGCGGCACCGGGCACTGGGTTCATGGCGCGCTGTGTCGCCTCCTTATCGGCGTACTCGGTGCGGTCACCGGCTTGGCGCTGGTTGGCGACCAGGTGCAGCCTGCCGTCGAAGGCCAGCGAGTCGGTGATAAACCTGCGGGCGGCGTCGTCGAACTCGATCCGGTCGGCGCGCAGTTCGGTGCTGCGCGACACCCTTGAGACCAGGGAGATCGCGACGATCCCGGCGATGAATACCGCGGAGATCGCGATGCCGTCGGGCTTCTCAATCACGTTGGCGCCCAGCGCGTAGAGCAGCACGATCGTCAGGACCGTGAACGCCGCCGCCGCCCAGCGCCGTCGGCGCCGGGCGGCGGAGATCGTCACGGCGATCGCACCGGAGACCATCATCGCCAGGATGCCGGTGGCGTACGCGCCGGCCTGGGCGTCGACGTTGGCAGCGAAGACGATGGTGATGGCGATGCTGACAGCGGTGTAGACCAGCACCACCGGGCGCACCGCCCGGCCCCACTCCGGCGCCATGCCGTAGCCAGGCAGGTAACGCGGCACGATGTTGATCAGCCCGGCCATCGCGGACGCGCCGGCGAACCACAGGATCAGGATGGTGCTGACGTCATAGAGGGTCCCGAAGCCGTTGCCGAGCAGCTCGTGTGCCAGGTAGGCCAGCGCCCGGCCGTTCGCCTGGCCGCCGACCTTGAACTTCTCAGCGGGAATCAGCACCGTCGTGACGAAGCTGGTGGCGACCAGGTACCCACTCATGATCAACGCGGCGGCCATCAGGAGTTTGCGGGTGTTGCGGATCCGCGATGCCAAGCGTTGCTCAGCGGTCGCCCCGTCCGCGGCTACCAGTGGCATCATGCTGACGCCGGTCTCGAAACCCGACAATCCCAGCACCAGCAGGGGGAACGCGAGCACAGCCGGTCCCAGGATGCCGCCCCTTGAGGTGAGTGCGTCGGTCCAGCCGGTCAGCGCGCCCGCCACGGTGAACACGTGGACCAGGCCTACGGCCACCACGATCGCGTTGAGCAGCAGGAACACCGCGACCAGCGGGATCGCCACGACGACCGCCTCGCGGAAGCCAAGCAGGAACACCCCACCCAGGATCAGCAGCAGCACGACAGTGATCGCGACGGCCTGACCAGCCAGGAAGCTCGGCCGGTAGGGGTTCTCCAGCAGGTGCACGGTGGCATCCGCCGATGACAGGGTGATTGTGATGATCCACGATGTGGCGACGAACCCCAGCAGGACCAGCACGAACACCTTGCCCTTCCAGAAGGGCAGCAGCTTCTCCAGCATCGCGATCGAGCCCTGGCCATGCGGGCTCTCCCGGGCGATCCGCCGGTACATCGGCAGCATCCCCAACAGCGTCAGCGCGACGATCAGCAGCGTTGCCAGTGGTGATATCGCGCCTGCGGCCAGCGCCGCGATGCCGGGCAGGTAGGACAGCGTGGAGAAGTAGTCCACCCCGGTCAGGCACATCACCTTCCACCATGCCTGCTGCGGGGCGTGTCCCTCCACGGCCTCCCGTCCGACCGGCTGCACCTGGTCTTGCAACAGCCACCGGGCCAGCCCGCGCGACGGAACTCTCGGCCGCACCGGGCTGTCGACACTCGCGGGTATCACGAGCTCAGACGCAGCACTCATCTGCCTAGAATGCCCGCTCGCCCGCATCCCCGCGCACGCCACGCGATCCGCGTGTCCGGCTCGACCCTGGTCATCGATCGGAGGTTCGGCGCGCTCGCCAAGTGTCATGATCGCGGTCTGGGAAGAATGAGCCGCGGTGAGCGCGGTTAATCCTTCCCAAATCGCGATCACTGGGGCGTAGCCGCCGAGCGCAGGAACGCGCTGACCTCAACTATCGTTGAGGTCAGCGGAGGAGCAGCCATGGAGGAGCTCACTGTCGGGCAACTCGCCGCGCGCAGCGGTGTGGCGGTCTCGGCGCTGCACTTCTATGAGCGCCAAGGCCTGATCAGCAGCCGGCGCACCTCGGGTAACCAGCGCCGCTACAAGCGAGACGCGCTGAGGCGGGTGGCGTTGATTCGCATTGCCCAGCGAGTCGGGATTCCGTTGGCCGACGTGGCTGCCGTGCTCGCGCTGCTGCCGGATGGCCGCACCCCCACCCGGCAGGACTGGCAACGGATATCCCAACGCTGGAAGGCTGAGCTTGATCAGCGGATACGGCATCTCCATCAGCTGCGCGACGACTTCACCGATTGCGTGGGATGTGGCTGCCTGTCCATCGATCGTTGCCGGCTGGCCAACCCCTATGACCAGCTCGGCGAGCACGGTCCTGGCCCCCGGCGGCTACTCGAGGCGGCTCCTCGGCCCGGCCGGCGGTAGCGCAGCGGACTTCAGCACAGCTGTCCCCACGATGACGTAGGTGGCGAGCAGCGCAATGCCGCAGAGGCCGAGGGCTGTCAGCGTCAGTGGGTTGAGCGCCTTGAGCGGCAGCTGCCGCAATGCCTGGATCAGCAGCAGGGCCATCCCGGCTGCCACACTGGTCACAGCCAGCGCGATCACCTTCAGCTGGCGGGCACGGGTCATCGCGGTGCGGGCTAGGAGCACGGCCGGAACAGCGAGTAAGAGCTGTCCGTGAATTGCGATGATGTGCGGCGCAACGAGGTCGCCGCCCTGGGTAGCAGGTCGCAGCAGACCGTACTGCGGGCCCACCGTCGCGGCGTCCGGTCCCAGGTAACCGGCTGTTTGCCGGGCGAAACCAGCGCCGACGCCGCCCTGGTATACCCCGCTGTTGTTGGAGATCATCACGAACCCGATCACGCACCCCAGCAGCAAGGCGATGACTCCGGCGCAGACTCCGAGCCGGAGGCTGGTGCTGGTGTGGCTGGATCGAAAGGCCGCGACGAGCAGCACGATGACGCCGATGAGAAAGATCCCGGCGGTGCCCCCGGCGCCGCCGCGCATCAATGCCGCGTCCAGGGCGGTGGTGAAGTTGTAGTGGCTGGGTACCCCGCGCCAGGCCTGGAATCCGATGATCGCGGTCTCACCGACACTGAATAGGATCACGGTCGTTCCGATGACGTGCCGCTGCCACGCCCGGGTGCGAAGTGCGGGCAGGATGAGGGCGACCGACCACGTTGTCAGCCAACCCGTCTCGGCGAACGTCGCTGGTTTGCGTAGCGACACCGGCCCCGAGACG
>JAICSB010000517.1 GCA_025937115.1 Pseudonocardiaceae bacterium
CCGCGCCACAGCCCAGCTCCGGGCTGTCCAGCCTCGACCAGCATGGTGCCGCCGGGTCTGAGCAGGGCGGCGCAGCGGCGCAGCAGGCGCAGCGGATCCCCGCCGATCCCGATGTTGCCGTCCGCTAGCAACACGTGGTGCCACCGACCCTCAGCGGGCAGCGTGGCGAAGACATCGCGGTGCAGCACCGCGGCGCCGCGGGAGTGGCATTGCCGGACCGCCAGTGGCGAGCAGTCCACCCCCAGCGCGGGGACGCCTCGGCCGGCTAGCTCGGCCACCAATCGGCCCGGACCGCAGCCCACGTCGACTGTCGGACCGGTGCAGCGGTTCAACAGCCAGGCATCCTCGTCGTCAGCCGGGGCCAGCCAGCGCTGCGGGGCGACCGGAAGGATCCGCCCATCGTCGCCGACGAGCTGGGCGGCCCTTCCGGCCAACGCCGGATCGAAGACTGACGTGTGTTCGGCGATCACCGGTGGCTCTCCAGGGCAGCCGCGGCGGCGGCGACCGCTGCGGCGAAGCGACCGTCCGGCACCTCGGCGGCCACCGCGACCGCGTCCTGCCAGGTGTCCACGTCGGACAGTTCCGGCAGTTCCGCCAGCCGGCATCCGGAGGCGCGTAGCGCGGCGAGCGTCCGCTGCCCGGTGTCTGGCAGCGAGGTCGGGATATCAGCGATCAGATCAGCCAGCTCGGGTCGTCGGACGCCCAGCACCCACCAACCACCATCGGTGGCCATGCCGAGCGCGGCGTCCACGCCGTCGCCGTCGAGCAGGTCCAGGCAGTGGCTGAGCAGCTTCGCGTCGACCTGTGGGGTGTCCATCCCGATCTGGAACACCGGCCGGTCACCGACTGCCGCCGCGGCGTCGGCAAACGCGGCGGCGATTCGTTGCCCCAACGTCGTACCACGTTGCGGTAGCACCGTGGTGGCCCGCAGCTGCTCGGTCAGTGCTTCGGTCTCGATCGCTTGAGCGAGATCACCTGTCAGCGCTACCACGGGTGTCACGTCGGGCACCGCGAGCACCGCGTCCACGGTGTCCAAAAAGGCCGCCGCGGCGATCCGGGCGGCCTGAGCCGGGCGGGCAGGCGGGCATAGCCGGGTCTTCACCCTGCCCGGTACCGGCGCCTTGGCCAGCACCAGCAGCGTCGCGCGCGGGGCGGTCAGCGCCGCGCCCCGGTTTCACCCCGCGAGCCCCCGACATCGCCGCGCGAGCGCGGTAAAGCATGGACAAGCGGCACGGCGGCGACCTCCCCTCGCATCAGACGCTGCCGGACATCTTGCCTTACGATCCGTCCCCCAACCCTTACCGCCCGGTTACATTCCATCAGCTCCGCGCGCATTCAGCAGGCTCAGCTGGGTTTCCCACGCCGGATCACCCCGCTCAGCCCGCGCAATGCGGTCTCAAGCCGAAGGTTCGGAGGATCTCGTCGGCGAGGTGGTCGGGGGAGGCTTGCAGGTTCAGGGTGATGCCGGGCTCGTCGGGAGCGAGCGGTTCCAGCACGGCGTACTGGGATGCCAGCAGCTGCGGCGGCATGAAATGATCACGGCGCGTGGCCAGCCGTCGTGCGACCAGTTCATACGGACCCGCCAAGTGCACCATCCGGACATCCGGACCCGCGCCGCGCAGCACGTCTCGGTAGGCCCGGGTCAGCGCCGAGCAGCTCACCACGGCGCACTCGCCACCGGCGGCTCGCTCGGTGAGCCAAGTCGCGATGGCCGCCAACCAGGGCGTCCGCGTCGTGTCATCGAGCGGGCGCCCAACAGCCATCCTGGCGATACTCGACGCGGCGTGGAAGTCGTCACCCTCGGCCAGTGCGCAGCCGGTTCGGCTGGCGACCAGCGAGGCCACGGTGCTCTTGCCACAACCGGAGACGCCCATCACGACAAGCTGCATGCGCCCCTCGACGGCTCAGCGCCACCCGCGACGGGGCCCCTTGCCACCATTTTCGATGCCTGGATACCGCACGTGCCAGCCGTGCCTGACCGGGCACGGAAACGACTCCAGCCGTTGCCTAGACGCGGACACCAGGCGGTTGGCCGCGGCTACGGTCAGGATGGCTCGATGCTCACAGCGGGGGCACCTGGCTGCCATGCTGTAACGCTGATCGTTCATGCCTCACCCACCTGGGCAGCATAGCGCAGCACCTCGCTGCCAGAAAGTGTCACGCCGTTTTCCTCCTCCCTCATGTAGGTGGCTCTGGTGAACCCCGATGATTGTCAGGGGTGGGTGCGACAATGGTGCCGTGATAGTGACCCGACTGGATACGAGGCAGGCAATCGCCGCCTGCCTCGATCAGTGGCGGCGCTCGATCGTCGACTGTGACGATGCGGAGTTGCCGGATCAGGTCCGGGATATTGAAGCGGTGTCGCGGATGGTGTATTCGGTGATGCTCGATGCGGTCGCGGAGTTGGAATCCCGCAACATTGCGGTCACCGCTGGGTTCCGCAACACCAAACAACTCCTCGCCGGGATGCTGAACCTGTCACCGACCGAGGCCGGCTCCCGAGTCACCCACGCCACCCAACTCGCCCCGCGCCGAGCGCTGACCGGTGAGATCCTCGCCCCGGTGCTGCCGAACACCGCCGCGGCGCTGGCCGCGGGGGAAATCGGTCCGGCGCAGGTGCGGGTGATCACCGAGACGATGGGTGCGATCCCCACCGATGTCAGCGCCACCGACCGCGACGCCGCCGAAGCGGAGCTGGCTCGCCATGCCCGGTCGTTTAACTCCACGTCACTGCACCGGATCGGTCAACACATCCTCGCCCACCTCGACCCCGACGGCCCCGAACCCCGCGACCAGCCACAACCCGCCCCCGCCGCGGGGGAGCTGCGGTTGTGGGACCGCCGCGACGGGCGGCTTGGGCTGGAGGGATACCTCGAAGCTGAGCACCGTGCCGCGTTCCGGTCACTGATCGACCAACTCGCCGCACCCCGACCCGCCACCGACGCTATCCCCGACGAGCGCACCACGCCGCAACGCAACGCTGATGCCCTGCTGGAGA
>JAICSB010000393.1 GCA_025937115.1 Pseudonocardiaceae bacterium
GCCGGGTCGGAGCTGGAAGCGGTCGCGGACAAGCTCGGCGCGCCGGTGGTCAAGGCGCAGCTGGGCAAGGACTGCATCCCAGACGATTCGCCTTACACCACCGGGTCGATCGCGCTGGTCGGCACCCGGCCATCCGAAGAGGCCCTCGAGCAGTGCGATGCGCTGCTCATCGTCGGCTCGACCATGCCCTACATCGAGTTCTATCCCCAACCCGGTCAGACGGTGTGCGTGCAGATCGATGACAAGCCCGAACGCATCGGGCTGCGGCACCCGGTCGACGTCAGCCTCGTCGGCGACGCCAAAGCCACCCTCGCCGAGCTGGTGCCGCTGCTGACCCGAAACGACGACCGGTCGTTCCTGTCCCAGGCCCAGCAGGGGATGACGCAGTGGTGGGAGCTGATGGCCGCACGCGGAACCAGCACCGAGACCCCGATGAAACCCCAGGTGCCGGCGTGGGCGCTCAACGACGTGCTCGCCCCCGACGCGATCATCTGCGGTGACTCCGGCACCGTCACCACCTGGGCGGCCCGGCAGATCAAGGTCCGCAAGGGCCAGCAGTTCTCCTTCTCCGGCACCAACTGCTCGATGGCCGCCGGTCTGCCCTACGCCATCGGCGCCGCCGCAGCCTACCCCGGCCGCCAGGTCGTCGTGTTCACCGGCGACGGGTCGCTGACCATGCAGCTCGGTGATTTCCTCACCGCTGTGCAGCACCGGCTGCCCATCAAGGTCGTCGTGGTGAAGAACAACACCCTCGGGCTGATCAAGTGGGAGCAGATGGTGTTCCTCGGCAACCCCGAATACGGGGTGAACTTCGCCCCACTGGACTTCGTGAAATTCGCCGAAGCCGCCGGTGCCCGCGGCATGCACATCGAAGACCCGAACACCTGCACTAAGCAGATGCATGAGGCGTTCTCCTGGGATGGCCCAGTCATCATCGAGTGCCTGGTCGACCCCCACGAACCGCCGATCCCCGCCAAGGTCAAGACGCAGCAGGTCACCCACCTCCTCGATGCCCTGCGCCGCGGCACCCCCAACCGCAACCGCATCGCCCTGCAGATGGTCAAAGACATGCTCGACGAATCCACCTTCGACGCCAGCCCCGGCCATGTCATTCCCGGCAAACTCGGTAAGGCAGTCTCCGGTGTCGTCGGCAAGCTGCGCGACCACGCCGACGAGGAACACCCCAAGTAACCGCGCCCGCGACCACGCGAAGCCCCCGGTGGCACGCCGCGACCTGCTGCTGCTCGGGCTCACCGTGGTTGCGGCGAGCACCGACGCGATCAGCTACCGCGGCCTCGGGCACGTCTTCCCGGCCAACATGACCGGCAACACGGTGCCGCTTGGCATCGGCCTGGCCACCGGCGATGTGCCCGCGGCCATCAGGTCCGCAACTGCGCTCGGCGCGTTCCTGCTCGGAGCCGCCGCGGTCGGCGCCGCCGTGCCGGACCGGCTTTCCGACCGCGCATTCCGCACTGTCCTCGCAGCCGAGATCGCGATGACCGCAGCGCTGTGCGGATGGTGGCCGCCAGGAAGGACCGCGGACTATCGGCCGCCAGGAAGGACTGAACAACAAAGTACGCCTGATCATCCGCCGCGCCTACGGCTTCCACAGTCCCCACAACTGAGCACCCCGCAGCTCCTCGGGTCGCCAGAGCAGCTCGGTCGCCAGGTAGACGGCCACCGCCGTCACCGCGGTGAGCACCGCACCTCGACGGCCAAACCAAAGCCCGCTGAGCACGATCGGGATGAGCGCATAAAAAGCAACGCCGGAGGCGGGATTGGCCACCAGAACCCACGCAACCGTGATCACTACCAGCAGCCCACCCAGCCCCGCCACCCGGGCCGCGCGCACTCCGGCAGCCTACGAGGTAGGTAAGGTTTACCAAGGTAACGATCCAGTGTCGACGCAAGCGTTATGTTTAGATCGTCCCCTTAACCTCGGGTATTCACGTCAGCCTTGTGATCCTGGCTTTTCAGGGTGTCGGGACGAGGAAAGGTGCCTCTGAACTGGGAGAATGCGGATTGCCGAGATCTGCATGAATCCCCAGGACCCGCTAGCTGCACATAAATGCAGCTGCGCTTTTAGCGCAGCAGCAGGCTGCCTGCATTAATGCCGTAATAGCGAACATTAGCAGGCGGCCGTGCTGGCGTCCGGATGGTCGGTGCACCGAGGGCTGTGGCGGATTTCACATCCATAACAACTATGGCGCTGATTATTCCTCCCAGTAACGGGTAACGGCGAGTCAGGCACCTCCTCATCGGTGAGGTGCCAGGGCCGGTAGTTAGGAAGTGTAAGAAATGAAGATGTACCTGCAAGCGCTGGCGCCGGCGGCCGTGATGGGTCTCACCGCGCTTTTTCCTGGTGTCGCCCTCGCACAGGGCAGCGGTCCAACCAGCAGTGTGCCAGCCAGTAGTATGCCGCCGAGTTACTATGCCAAGCTCGCGCCGCTGACCAAGTCCGGCGGGATGGGAAGCGCCGGGATCACCTTCGAGGGTGACCGGGCGGCGATCGCCATCAGCGCGGTGGGTCTGTCGCCGACTCCGCACATCCAGACCCTTGACTGGGGAACGTGCCCGGCGCCGTCGAAGGTCCTGGACACGTTGCCGACGTCGGGCAGCACCGCACCAGCGGCCGCAACGGATCTGGCAACTGCACCCAGAGGATCGTCATATACCTATCACCGGATCATCCCGCTCCCCGCGAGCACCATAAAGGCCATCGAGGCCGGCCACGCAGTCGTCTTGGTGGACGGAGCGAACCCCGCTACACCGGGCCATCAGGCGACTGCGCCGACCCTGTGTGGGGCGCTCAAATCCACCTGACTGTGTCCGGGCCCGCTCATCCTGGCGCGCCCAACACCGTGTGGTGGAGGAGTCGCAATCAGTCTTAACGAGGCAGCCGCCGGAAACCAACCGAGCATGACAGATCGTGGCGAAGCACGTTGTGACTGTTCGTTGCAAATCGGCTGACTGTCCGTTGACCAACCTTCCGAGCGCATCGTACTGGCGCTTCGAGGAAGGGACACCTTTCAGGTGAAGGTGCGACATGGAGTGTTCCCGATTTTATTGACACCGATTTAGGCTGCCAGGTCGGATAGTTTCCTATATCCTAGCTCGTATTCGATGGGTGTCAAGTATTGCAGCGTGGAGTGTCGGGGCCGTCGATTGTAGTATCCTTCGATCCAGAGGAATGTGTGCTGGCGGACTTCGGTGAGATCGTTCCATGGTCGGGTGTGGATGACTTCTTTTTTGTAGGTAGCGAAGAACGACTCGGCGACTGCGTTGTCGTAACAGGTGGCGCGCCGGCCCATGGAGCGGCGCACGCCGTTGATCGCGCAGAAGCCGGCGAATTCCTTCGAGGTGTACTGGCAGCCGCGGTCGCTGTGGAAGATGACCCCGGTCGGGGGTTTGCGGGTCGCCAGGGCGGCGGCGAGGGCCTCGATGATCAGGCTGGTGCGGAGGTGGTCGGCGACGGCGTAGCCGATGACCTTGCGGGAGTGCAGGTCGATCACGGTATAAGTTACGTGGAATCACCCTCCGGAGTGGATCTTGCGGGAGGGGCGCACCGGTGGTGGTGCCATCCCGTTGAGCGTGTTCGTGACCGTGGTGATCATCGAGAAGTGGCCGGTTCTGGGACGGTGCGAGCGGGCCGCCGAGTGGCTGCAGATCTGGTCGGACCTGGGACGGGCGCCTCGCACGCTCGACGCGTATGGCCGTGGTCTGGCCGAGTATCTGCAGGCGTGCGAGCGGGACGGGATTGACCCGTTGACCGCGAACCGAAGCCAGGTGGCGGCGTTCGTGCGGGAGTTGACCAGTCGGCCCAGTCGAGGAGGCGCCAACGTACTCGCCTTGGACTCGGGCGCCGGTCTGGCCAACGCGACGCTGCAGCAGCGCCTGGTGCCGGTCCGGCTGTTCTACGACTTCCTGGTTGAGGAGGGTGTGCGGGAGTCCA
>JAICSB010000792.1 GCA_025937115.1 Pseudonocardiaceae bacterium
CCCGCACCAGTTCCAAGTCGGGCAGACCGGCAAGACCGTCTCGCCGCAGCTCTACGTCGCGCTCGGCATCTCCGGCGCGATTCAGCACCGCGCCGGCATGCAGACGTCCAAGACCATCGTCGCGGTCAACAAAGACCCGGAAGCGCCGATCTTCGAGATCGCCGACTTCGGCGTGGTGGGCGATCTGTTCACCATCGCCCCGCAGCTCACCGACGCGGTCACCAAACGCAAGGGCTGACGCTACGGGCCCGACCAGCTCGATCAGTTGACCTTCTCGATGAGTGAGGCCGATCGGTCGCCGGGAGCAGGAAGCGGTTCAAGCCGACGACCGACCGGGAGCACTAGAGATGCGTGTCGACCCGGGCGCTGGCCGCGTACGAGGCTGCGGAGAATCTGCTGCCGGGGGAGAGACCGCGCTGTGGTCCTAATGGCATTGCGCCGCGCGTTCGAGGTGCTCCGCGGCGCCGCAGGGACCGGTGATCAAGGAGTGGCTCTCATTCAACGTATTGTGACCGAGCTGAGGAGATGAGGCGCTCGGCGGACAGTTGTCAGAATGACTCGCCAACGCGGGCGGAAGGCGGTCCTGGGGACCAGATGAGCTTCCGCCCGCGTTGGCTATGACTGGGACTCAGCGGGTCGGCTTCATCCCGAGGGACATCGCGCCCAGACCGAGCAGTACGGCGACCACGCCGGTCACCACGTTGCTCCAGATAGTCGCCGTGGTGGCGACCCCGCCGCTGACAATCCACGGGGCGATGATCGTCCACACGCCGAGCAGTGGCGCGACCCAGGTGATGCCGTGAGTCCGGCTGTGTGCGGAGGCGAAACCGAGGGCGAGCACTGCCAGGGCGATGCCGACGATCAGGTCGTTGCCGGTCAGCGTCGTGAATCCGTTGAACCCGACTACCCACGGGGAAATCGCGAGGTAGAGCCCGGCCAGAAAGGTTAGCCCAGCGACGACACCAGTAACGGGTGTCTCCGCGGCTGCTTCATACTTGGCCCGCAGTTCCGCGAGGTCGGGGTGCAATCTCATAGCCTCGGTAGTCATGTCTTCCACCTTCTCCGAAGTGTTGTTTCTTCTTCGGCGAGGTTCCTTCGCGGTTGGGGTGAACCGGTGGCCCGTGACGGTCGCCCGATCCATCTTGTGGAGGCGCCTCGTCTGTGTATCACATTATGATAATATCATGCCAGGAGGTACTTTGTTATGGTGTCGCCGCTCACACCCCTGGCTGAACAGGAGTACGACAAGCAGCTCGCGTTCCGAACCGGCCTTCGCCGGTTCCTCCGGTGGAGTGAGGAGCAGGCGGCCACGGTGGGGCTCACACCTGCCCAGCATCAGCTGCTGTTGACGATTCGGTGTCATCCGGACTCGCGCGGACCCAGCGTCGGCGAGCTGGCCGACTATCTGTGCACCCGGCACCACAGCGCGGTGCAGCTGATCGATCGCACCGAGCAGCTCGGCCTCATCGCCCGTAACCGTGGTGACAGCGATGACCGCCGGGTCGTGC
>JAICSB010000285.1 GCA_025937115.1 Pseudonocardiaceae bacterium
CCATGATGGCCTGCAGCGTCTGCATCGCGGCCAGCTTGGTGGCACCGTGCGCCTCGACCTGGATGACGTCGCTGTTGTCCAGGACCGCCACGCTGACATCTTTGGTGAGATCCTTGAAGTCCCGGCCCTGCTTCTGCGCGACCGGCCCGAGCACGGCCCGGCTCTGTAGATACACCAGCTGGGTGGACAACTGCCGATCCTGCTTCAGCGGGTCGCCGCCACCCTGCTGGCCTTGCCCGTTGGAGTACAGGATCTCCGCGCGAGCACCGTAGGTTTTGGGCAACACCAGCGCGCCGACCAGCCCGGCAGCAGTGCCCAGCAGGATGATCGTCAAGGTCAGGATTACCAGGCGCGTCGTCAGCCAGCCGCCGCCGCTGTCTTCGGGGAGGCTGTCGAACCGGCTCTCCGAACGCTGCGGTGGCACCACGGCGGTCTCGTGAGGGCCAGTCCCCGGGGACTGCTGCAGTTTCTCCTCGTAGCCCATCGAACGTCCATTCGACTCGCTAGCCCCGTATTGGAAGACATGGGAAACATCGCTCACAGCGCACCTCCGAGCACATCGCAGACCCGCGCAACCTGCTCGACAGTCAGCGTCGGGGACATCGGGAGGGATAAGATCCGGCCGGCCGCGCGCTCCGCTACCGCGAAGTCATCGGACACCGGCGCATACCGGCCGGCCAGCGCCGGCTGCTGATGGCAAGGAATCGGATAATGCACGCCCCAGCCGATACCAGCCGCGGTGAGATTGGCGCCGATTTCGCTGCGGTCATCGACCTGGACGACCGCCAAGTGGTACACCGGCGCGGCGCCTGGCGCCACCGTTACTGGAGTGCAGCCCTGCGGCAGCATTTCGCGGTAGGCCGCCATCGCCGCCGCGCGCCGGGAATTACCGGCGGCCAGCCGCGGTAGTTTCGCGGACAGCAGCGCCGCCTGCAGCGTGTCGAGCCGGCTGTTTCGGCCGGCCAGGTCGTGCAGGTAGCGATCGCTCGATGACCGGCCGTGGTTGGCCATGCTCCGGATCCGGGCGGCCAGGGCTAGATCGCTGGTGACCACCGCACCGCCGTCGCCCACAGCGCCGAGGTTCTTACCGGGGTAGAAGCTGAACCCGGCGGCGATGCCTACGCTGCCCGCGCTGGTCCCCCGGTGCCGGGCGCCGTGGGCCTGCGCGGCGTCCTCGATGAGGGCCAGCCCGTGTGCGGCGGCGATCGCGGAGATCGGCTCAGGATCCACCATCTGGCCGTACAGGTGCACGGCGATGATCGCGGCGGTCGAGCTGTTGATCGCGGCTTGTGCGGCGGCTGGGTCGATCAGCAGGGTGTCGGGGCACACGTCGACGAACCGGGGCCGCGCACCGGTCGCGCATACCGCCTCGGCCGTCGCGATGAAGGTATTCGTCGGGACGATGACCTCGTCGCCACGGCCGATTCCCAGCCCGGACAGGATGAGTTCCAGCGCATCGGTTCCATTAGCCACCCCGATGCAGGCCTTCGCCTCGCAGTAGGTGGCGAATTCGTTTTCGAAGCGCTCGACCTCGGGGCCGCCGACGAAGTGACCGTGGTCCAGCACGGTCTTCCAGGCGAGATCGAACTCCTCGCGCAGCACGTTGTTGACGCCTTGCAGATCAAGAAACGGAACATTGGACGCGACGGTCATGAGGCCACCTCCCGCACCCGCTCCGTACCAGCCGGATCGATGCTGCCAGCGACGAAGGCTGGGCGCCCGGTAGCCTCCGCAACATCGGTCGCTGCCAGGACCCGGACGATATCCAGCCCGCGCTCGCCGGATGTGTTCGGCTTGGCGCCGGTACGAATACAGTCGATGAAATGACTGTCCTGGACCAGCAGCGGCTCATTGAACTGAATGAATGGTGACACGATATCGCCGGTTCGATAAGAAACCGGCATCGCGTGCGATTCACCATGGTCGTCGGGATCGGTCGGATCGACGCCGATGTCGTATATCCGGATACGCTCATTGTCCGACATATCGTTGTAGACGACCATCTTGCGTTCACCGACGATGGTGACCCGCCGTTCCTTGCATGGGTCCAACCAGCTGACGTGCACGAATGCGTGGGTGGCCGCCTTCTCGAAGTCCAGTCGCAGGTAGGCCACGTCGGCGTGACGGTGCCCAACATGCCGTTTAGCCCATACCCAGGTGGACCGGGGCACTTCGCCGAGCAGGAACGTCGCGATCGAGATGTCGTGTGGAGCGAGGTCCCAGATGACGTTGCAGTCACGCTGGTACTTGCCCAGGCTCAGCCGAGCGGCGTCGATGTAGAGGACCCTGCCGAGCTCACCCGAATCGATGATCTCTTTCAGTTTCCAGACGGCCGCGTTGTACTCGAAGGTATGCCCCGCCATCAGGTGCACCCCGTTGGCCGCTGCGGCGTCGACCATCTCCTGCGCGTCCTCGACGGTCGTGGCCAGCGGTTTCTCCACCAGAGCGTGCCGCCCTTGGCGCAGCGCTTGCAGCGCGACCTGGGCATGCGCAGCCGGCGGGGTCGCGACGACCACCGCGTCCACCCGTCCCAACACCTCGCCGAGACGCAGCGCTGATTCAGCCTGTGGGTAGTTTCGCCTCGCCTCCGCGATCCGCTCCGGATCCTCGTCGACGATGGTCACTCGCACACCCGGCATACTGCTGAGCACTCGCATGTGTTTGGAGCCCCAGTAGCCATAGCCCACCACAGCCACGCGAACATCGGGACCGAAGGTCGTGAGACCTCCCGGTTCGCCGCCAGCTAGGTTTGCGGCCGGTTGGGCGGTACTTGCAACGAACTTCATCGAGACGGGCCCCCTGCCGTGACTCGAGATGTCTTCCGACAACTGAATGTTCTGCAACTCGCACGGAAGTGAGCACGCCTACGGTCCCCAACGGGTCCAGCGTGCCGTACTCACCCTCTCGTACAGTGGGTTCGCCCCTCCCCACACTGCGTATATCTACTGCCCACTGCAAGTCGTTACTCGGTTACTGTAACACCTACGACGTTCACCCGAACGGCGCAATCGATGCCACAGCGTGTTGTATGCGTATAGTCACCACACAATTACGCAGCGGAGTAACCAGTGTTCCGGTAGCCGGCTAAGCCCTCGCCGCAAGCTTCGCCAGCCGCTGCGGCGTCGGCCAGCGGACGTTCCAGACCCAACCGAGCCTCTCGAACAACCAGATCACTCGGGCCGAGATGTCGATCTGCCCGCGGAGCACGCCGTGCCGCGCTGACGTCGGATCGGCATGGTGCAGGTTGTGCCAGGACTCCCCGGCGGAAAGGATCGCCATCGGCCAGAAATTCGCGGCCTTGTCCCGGGAGTCGAACGGCCGGTTGCCGATCATGTGACAGACCGAGTTCACCGCCCAGGTGACGTGATGCAGGAACGACACGCGCACCAACCCGGCCCAGAACAATCCGGTCAGCACGGCCCACCAGGACCAGGTCACCAGCCCGCCGATGATTCCCGGCAGCACGAGCCAGATCCCGGTCCACAACCAGAACAGCTTGCTCACCCGGACCATGGTCGGATCGGCCAACAGGTCTGGGACGAACCGGCGCGGGTTGGACAGGTCGCGGTTGAACAGCCAACCCATGTGGGCATGCCAGAAGCCCTTGGCCACAGCCATCGGGGAAGTACCGAACAGCCACGGCGAATGCGGGTCGCCGTCCTTGTCGGAGTACGCATGATGGCGTCGGTGGTCGGCGACCCAATGCAGCAGCGGACCCTGCATGGCGGTACTACCCATCACCGCCAGGCCCACCCGCAACCACCGCTTCGCCTTGAATGCGCCATGGGTGAAGTACCGGTGGTACCCGACAGTCACGCCGAGCAGGCTGATGAAGTAGCTGCCCACGAACATCGCGACGTCCACCCAGCCCAGCCCCCACCCCCAGGCGACCGGCACCGCGACCACCAAAGCCAGCATGGGGGCGAGCACAAATAGGTACACCAAGATCTGCGGTCCCCACGTTCGCTGCCCCGAAAGATTCGGCTCGGGCCCGGTACGCTGCTGGTCGGCGTCGGCGGTCAACGTCATCGGCCGGTGCTCCTCATGTCGACAGGCGCGGATAGCCGCCACGCCGCAGTACCGTCATGCTTGCACCTACGGCGAAACCCCGGGTGACCCGCATGACATAAGTAACTGAACCGTAGGTTATCCGTCCGACGCCTGTGGTGGCCAGACGCCGACCCGGCGATACCGCCCCAGTAACGCCGGGGAGGGTTGCGCTGAGGTGAGCGCAGCGGCCGTGGCACCATGTGCCAGCGGGTTGCGGCCCGCTCTTCCGCCGTAGTGTAAAGGCAGCACCTCGGATTTTGGTTCCGATGGTCCAGGTTCGAATCCTGGCGGCGGAGCGGCCGGTCAGAGATAGCTTCACGATCACCACCTCTCCCCTGACATTCGCGGAAGATCACCCACACGAATGAAGATCGTCTCGCGAAGGGCCAGCGGGCGCGGAATTATACATACATGAAATCACCTTCACTGAGTGAGAGACGTCACAGGCCCACCACTACAGCTGCGCTGGGTAAACAGCCGGTCACTGTTCGCCAAAGAGGCCGCAGGCTCACGCTCGCCGTCGCTGCGACTGCCCTGGCTTTCACGCCGATGGCCTGCGGTCACCAGCAGTCGTCCCAGCCGGCTGCGCAGACACCTGTCAGCCATGCCCGCCCAGACCCCACAGCTCTGTCCGGCAGCGGTACTTTCACCCCACCGGATCCTGCCTCCAAGGCGATCACCTACAACCCATCCCTGGCGCCGCCCGACGCAGCGGTCCTGGCCAGCGTCACTCCCTCGGGCTACTACCCCCGCACCGTAGCGACGTTGGTGGTCGCCGGGCTGCCGCCGAATCGGAGCTACGCCGCTGCCGCGCACACCAATGCCTGTGGCACCACCGGCCAAGACGCCGGGCCCTACTACCAAAATCGCATTGATCCCGCCGCGAGCCCCCAAGTGGCATCGACCAATCCCCGGTACGCCAACCCACGTAACGAGATCTGGCAAGACATTCGCACCGACGAGGCCGGCCAA
>JAICSB010000218.1 GCA_025937115.1 Pseudonocardiaceae bacterium
GAAGCGGTCGCGGAGCACGGCACGAGCCAGCCCGAGGAAGTTGTGCGGCTGCCGAAACTGAGCGATATCGCGCCGTTGCCACCGCTGAAACACCTGGTCCGCGGACCAGCCGTCGAACGACTGCATGTCACCTCGGTCAAGTACGACCACATCATGGGCACCGCGGGCGAACGCCAGCGCGGCGGCACACCCCGCAACGCCCGCGCCGAGCACGATGACGCGCACCAGCACAGCATCCCGCAACTCAAAGGCCGTGACTATCCGGTCTGTCACGGATTGCGTATCAGGGATCTGAACTTCAACCCCAGCCACGGCTTGCGACCCCACGCTATGAGCTGACCCTTGGCGATCGCGTTCCACTGGCTCTGGCGCTGCCAGAACACCATGAAAAACGCTGCGGGATCGGCCAGGATATGGCAGTCGACCTGCCGGGCAGACGGCTCTTCGACCCTGAGTAATCCATCATCGAAAACAAAATTGATCCGACCGCTTCCCCGTAGATGCACCTGGTAGGTGGCCTGGAGGCCAGCCGCCTTCTCAGCGTTGACAAACGTCCGAGGCTCGCACGTTTGCATCACCGGGACGAAGAACTGCCGCACCACCATGGCTGCATGTGCCGGCTCGATCCGCCACTTGCGTCCGGCGGCCTTGGCGATGTCGTAACCGTGCATGAGCGTTTCGTTCAGCAGGTTGCAGGTCAAGGCCGACAGGGGCACCGAGGTGCCTTCGACCGTCCACGGGCGCGGCTCATCGGGCGAGTGCCCCGCACACGCGCCGAGGTACTCCTCCGCCCGCTCCTCGATGCGGCCAGCCAGAACAGCCAGATCGCGCTCGGGGTCGGACTTCAACCCAAGCGCGTTCATGTCAGCGTTGTCCCACATGTCCGGGATCATCGAGTCGCCGGCCACCCCAGCAATGCCGGGTACTACTGCCTTATATCGGGAGAGGTCTTGCCGTGCCATCCCAGGCACCAGCATCCAGTTCTGCGAGAGATGCATGGCAACCTCAGCGATGTTCCACTGGCCCACCGCGGGAACTCCCGGATCAGTGATGGACCGCATCAGGGTCGTCACCCGCCGAACCTCATCACGGAGTGCGTCCTGGCTCTGCTGCCATTGAGCTGCCGATACGCTCGCGACCATGTCAACCCCTTAATACGTCGGTCAGCGTGGGTTGGCGCAGCGTGGGCGCCGGTCTCATCGCACGATGCCCCAGCTCCTCCGTAATGTTCGAAATCGCGTCGATAAGCCACTTCGTGCGGGTCCGCGATTGCATCCACGACGGCAGATCCAGCGCTGCCATGATCTCGTCGGCGAGCACCTCGCCGATTACTCCCGGCCACAACCGCTTGGCCTTCGCGGCGGCGGCTGCCGCCATCCGGTGAGGGGCGTACTGGTCGACTTCCTGCGAGGCCTCGATCTGTATGTCGAGCATCGGAAACCTCCTCAGCTACTGGCCGTCCCCGGCTCGCGGCGACCTCGGCGTCAGCTCCGTCTCCAACGGTAGTGAGGCGCGCGGTGTAGCGGCGTCCGTCGAATTACTCAGCCGCATACTCAACTGCGGTTGGTGATCCAGACCGTCCGGCGCCTGGCTGCGGGATGATGATCACCCGAAGGGAAACGCGTTGTCAATGAGGTAACGCCACGATCCGTCCGGCTGCCGGCGAAAGACGTGCACAGGACGAGCGCTGAGCGTCCTCGGACTGCCGTCAGGATCGTTGTTTTCCACCTTCCATTCGGCAGTCTGCAGTCCGATATCTCCCACCTGGTGACGGCTGAGTACCTTGATTTCGAAGTGTCCCCAGGCCGCCAGGAAACCGGCCAGCGCTTCCCGAATAGCGTCGGTACCCGTAGCTACCTGACTGGGACCTGGAACGGCTCTGTCCGGAGGTTAGGCCGGCGTGATGTTTGCGTTGCGGTGGAAGACGTTGCCTGGGTCGTACTGGGTTTTGATCAGGGCCAGTCGATCGTATTTCGTCGACCCATAGGTGGCTCGCACGCGGTCGTCGTCTTGTTCTGGGTCGAAGTTGACGTAGCCGCCAGCGCCCGCGGCGAGCGGGCACAGGGCGTCCCCGGTGTGGCTGACGAGCCCACCGGTGACGGCGAGGCCGTGCGCCTGGATGGTGGCGTCCAGGTCGGCCAGGCTCGCCCCGCCACCGACGACCGCCCGCCTGCGCTCGGGATCCACCACCACGTCCCGCATCCCGCTCAGGTCGATCATCAGGCCGCCCTCGCACACGGCCAACCCGCTGTACCCGTGCCCACCACCGCGGACCGCGATCTCCAAGTCCTCGCGCTGCGCAAATCCGACCGCCGTGACCACGTCCTGCTGCGTCTGGCACCGCGCGATGACCGCGGGATGACGGTCGATGTCGCCGTTCCAGATCAAACGAGCGCTCTCATAGTCGGCGTCACCCGGTATGAACACAAGGCCCGACATCACTCTACGGAGTGCTTCGACACCCTCGCCTACCGTCGCTGTCACAAGAACCACTCTCCTCCCCGCCGACGGAATCGAACATTTCGGCTTCAGGTCGCGTTCCGTGCACCTGAATACGTTAGTGAGGCAAGCGGCGTGGCGGCGTCCGCTGAATTACTCAATCCGCATACTCAACTGCGACTGGTGATCCAGACCGCAGGCTGGCTCCGGTCCGTCGATCACAGCTGATCGGGGATGAAAGTCACCGGGTGGGCTCTCATCCAGCCGACCACGTTCGGTCCTGCTTCGGCCATCTCTGGGTACGCTGCACGACTGCCTCCTAGCCAGCGCGTGGTGGGGGGCGTTCCTGGCGCGGCAAAGAGGACGGAACGGCGTCCAGGGTGTCACACTGAGACCTATGGGCACCGCTCGGAACCTGACCGCCGCCGTACATCAGGAAGAGGACTGGTACGTGGCACAGTGTCTTGAGGTCGACGTCGCTAGCCAGGGCCGTACGATCGACGAAGCCTTGAGCAACCTCGCCGAGGCTGTCGCTCTCTACCTCGAAGAGGTCGATGACCCACAGCGGCACGTCACCGCCACTCCTCTCGTCACCTCGTTCCAGGTGCCCGGAGCAGCGTGAGTCCTGCGCTCTCTGACCTACCGATCGCAAGATCACCCGTGTTATCGAGTCGCTTGGCTTTGTCTACGTGCGCACGAAAGGCAGCCACGCCGTCTACCGGCATGCGGATGGCAGGGCCGTGGTTATCCCTCAACATGGGACCGTCAAGCGAGGCACTCTGGCCTCCATCCTGCGGCAAGCTGGAATAACGCCTGCTGAGTTCCTCGAACTGCTTCAGTGACGATCCAGTCGTGATCAGTTCGCTGAGCCGGCAGGTCGGAAGCTGTGTATCGGCCGCTCGCACTTCCAGCCCAGGACGCTCCGAGCCCAGCGATCGGCTGCCGGACGGGTGTCCATCGTCTTCGTCTCTCCATGCACCTGAACGGTTCGCCTTGCACGGTAGTGAGGTGGGCGGTGTCGCCGCGTCCGCTGAATTGCTCAACCCACCTACTCAGCGGCGTGCTGCGGCCGATGTCTATGCGGTAGGCCGCCAGCACGGGTGGTCCAGACTCACCCATTTCATGTTGTTTCGTGGGGGCACCGGGAATGGTGTCGGGACGGGATCACGAGGGAATGAGGGGCATGCTCATCTTGTGCATCGGGGCGTCGGCTGTCATCAGCCCTGGAACCCGCTCGGGAACGAGGGCCACGGCAAGGCCTAGCACCAGCAGCGCGAGGCTCACGAACGTGGCGGCGGCTCGGCGCCAGGGCAGTAGCTTCTCAGCGGCGATGAAGACGGCGATCAGTGCCGTCCACGCGATGCTCATGACGCCAAGGGCGAATAGCGCGGTCATCAGTGCCCAGCAGCAACCGATGCACCAGATGCCGTGGCGGGCGCCCATCCGAACCGCGCCCAGCGCACCTGGACGCCAGTGCTCGAGCAGGAAGCCGAACGGACCACGGCAATGCCGCAAGCACACGTCCTTCAGTGGCGTGAGCTGGTAGGCCGCTGCCGCGGTGATCACTCCGCCCGCTAGCAGCGGTCCGCCCCGGCTCCAGCTCAGGGCATCGATCTCAAGGGCGCGTCCAGCCTTGACGATAGCGAAGCCGATGAGCCCAACGACGGTCCACGCTGCCAGATAGCCGACCAAGAGCAAGGCCGGTCCCATCCGCACAGCGTTGTTCCCGCGTTCGCACCGCGCGGCCTGCAGCCGCTGGTACACGAGCACCGTGGGCCACACCGACGGGAGCATCATCGCTGCCATCATCAGCGTCCACATACCGGTGAACAAGCCGAGCGGACCCGGATCAGCACCCGGACCCCCGTCCTCGCCTCCCATCTGCTGCACCACCACAGCCCAGCAGACGACGGCGAGGGCCAGCAGCGGACCGATCGTCAGCAGCGGGCCGGGCCTGACTGGGACGCCGACCCTTGTCATTCAGCCCGTCCAGGCGAACGGGGCGGAAAAGCCCGAAGTGCCTGCTTGGGACCATTCCAGTCCGAGAACTCCGACCCGCGAGCGGCCCTTCGCCACGGTCAGCTCACTGTTGGCCGGGTGAAAGACATCTACGAGCCGGGCGGGGCGGCCGGTGTCCACACCGAACGGCACGACGTCATCGACCTCGACCTCGAGTGCGTCACCGGCGCTCAGCTTGTGGTTCCCGTTGCTCTGGGTGACCTCGATGCGCATCCGTTCCACGCCGAGCATCTCGCCCACCAGCGGGGCGAGTGCCTCCATCGGGCCCCCCAGCTCGCCGCCGAACACCGCGCCCAGTTTCTGGAGTTGCTCGTCGGAGGCCCTCTCGTCCACCACGAGCGCGAGCTTCCAGTTGCCGTCGGTCATCACTTGAGGGGCGTCTACCACCACCACAACCGTCCGGTCGCTCACATCCACGTCGTCGACCTCACCGGTGTCAACGTGGAAGATGAGCACGGCGTTGCAGCGCTCCGTGTCGGCGCCGGCGTCAAACGTGACTGTGCACGGACAGGGCATATCGCAGGAACAATTTTCGAAGTAGCGACCGCGGATGGACCAGGCCATGGGTCGGCCCCCTCTCAACCGGGAGAACCAGAAGTCTCGTCCTGCTCATGAAACACGGTCAAGCCACCGGCCGGCCCAACTGCCCGGCCAGCCGAGGAACCGAGCCGGACGCTTCCCTCTTCGAGAACGGCGTGACCGCAGCTGTGCCCGTCGATCACTAGCGCGCGTTCGCTGCGGGCGATGGCCTTGAGCCCAGTTACCCGGACATCACTGCACGGAATTGAGCCGCCGCGGGAAGGGCCTAAGGCAGCTGTTGACCGGTCGCCGGTGGCAGTCCGCACAGCGAAAACGAGCCCGCATACTCAACTGCGGCTGGTGATCCAGACCGCGATCTGGCTCCGGTTCGCAAGGTCGAGCTTGGTGAGGATGTGCTGCACGTGGTTCTGTGCGGTGCGCTCGGAGAGGTAGAGTCGGGCGGCGATCTCCCGGTTGGTCGGCCCCTGCGCCACCAGCGCGGCGACCTCGCGTTCCCGCGGCGTCAACGGCTCGGTCGGCGCCTGGCCGAGCCGGCCGGCCAGCTCCTGGGCGCGCGCCGCGAACGGCGCCATGCCGAGGGTCCTGGCTCGACCGGGCCGCGATGCCCAGGTAAAGCTCAACTGGTCCGAGGTAGCCCGCGGCGCCCGCCCCGCCCGCGACATGGTGGCCGCGGTAACGGGCCAGCAACCCGCGTAGCGCCGCGACATCCTCGGCGGCGTCCATGGCCACGGCGACCACGATGCCGAGCGCGTAGCTGACGGTCGCCCCGTGGGTGGTCGGCTGCCACTGGGCGACCGGTCCCAGTGCTCGGTAGAGCCTGGCTGCCTCGGCACGCCGCCCGGCTGAGATCAGCACAACAGCCGGCGAGAGCGAGTAGATGACGCCGAAGGCCGGGCAGAAGTCTCGGGCGCCGACAGGTCCATCGAGGGCGTAGGCCGTCACCGAGCCGCTCGCCTCGGGACCGATGTGGCGGC
>JAICSB010000008.1 GCA_025937115.1 Pseudonocardiaceae bacterium
CGCACGACCCGGTCGAGGCCGCGTTGCTCGCCGACGAGGTACTGATCCTCGAGCTGGGTCAGGTCGAACAGGTCGGCCCGCAGCCAGCGGTCTTCGCGCGCCCGGCCAGCCCCACCGCCGCCCGGCTACTGGGCATCCGCAATCTGCACATCGGCCAGCGGACCGGCCCACGGGAGCTGGCGGCCGGTCAGGTACGGATCGCGTTCGGGCCCTGCGACCTGCCGGCCGACGCCGCCGTGGACGCGGAGCTGACCTGGTGTATCCGCCCCGAGCACCTGAGGTTGGACGACATGGTCGAGGAGAACTCGGCTGGGCATCCCGGCACGGTCAGCGACGTGGTCTGTCTCGGCGCGGTCGACGAGGTGCTGGTGGCGCTAGACGGTGGCCCCGAGTTGACCGCGCAGACCCCGGCCGGCGATCACCCAGCACTTGGTGCCCGCTGCCGGCTCACGCTCCCGCGTGCATCGGTGATCGTCTGGCCGGGCCGCAATATCCCGACTTCCGCCAGTGCCGGGCCTGATCAGCGGCGCACCGCGGATTTCACCGTGCCAGATCTGTATGACCTGTCCCCCACCCAACCGCCCCGGTAATCCCGGCCGACGCCTGACTTAGCCGTCCCTGGTGGGGTTTGGCGTAATCCACTGCTCGATTGGTGGACTTCTTCTGTTCACCTCGGGGCCGCAACGTCCTCCCCATGAAATCCGGATATGCGGCAGGCGTCCGAGAACAGTTACTCATGTGCGGCGTACCGGGGAGCTCCACTCCGCTCGAGGGCTCCCGGTGCCGGCTAGACGGCGGCCGGAGTGTCGGCTCTCGGCCCGTTCCTATGAGCAGCACGTCAGTGACGGCGTGGTTGGCATGCCACTAGTTCGCCGTCACTGACGTGCATCCCTGCACTGCGCAGGATACCGATACGACGTAAGAATCTCGCTATCGGTTCCGGTGATTGCCCGTTCGCTGTCGCCTAGCCAGCGTGGGTTTGCCCTTGGACCCAGTTGTGGGTCTCGTGTTCTGGGAGGATCCGCTGGTGGATCCTCCCAGACGGCCCAACGACCTGTCATGATCGCCGAAGTGAGGGCCTCGCGATCCTACACGGTTACCGATCACTATTGGCGATCTTGAGAACGCGGGCCAGGCGAACGCAACAGCCTCGTGCGTGACGTCGACCCGTTAAAGGGTGGATCGGTCGAGGTGAACACCGCCCGGCTCCTCCATATCAAGAGATACCTATGTGTCGACTCGACACCGTGAGGTCCGTTTCCCGCAAGCCCGATCACCTGCGGCCAGGATGGAATTGCAACCCGGTCTGGGTGAACTGGCTAAGGAACTGCAGGAAATGAATGAGCGGCTGGAGGAACAGCCGGAGAATTGGCAGGACCTGCACGGCGCGCTGTAGTTGATCCACCACCTTGGCGATGATCGCGCTCAGCGACTGATCTCCCCCTCCTGCGGCTCCCGTCACCGTCAGCGGCACCGCCGCCGACGTCGACCCGTTGAAGGCCGTGTTGTCGGTCGGGGTGAATTCCGCGGTCAGCGAGTGGTCCCCAGACGCCAAAGTCGTGGTCGTCGACGCGGTACCACCAGAGACGGTCACCGGTTCACCAATGTTGGTGGTGTTGCCGTCCTTGAACTGCACCTTGCCCGGCGCGGCCGGGGAGATTGTCGCCTTCAACGTCTCCATGGCTCCCGCGGCAGCAGGCGAGGCCGGCGTCACGACCAGCGCAGTGGTCGTAGGAGTGCCCGTTCCCTGGCCAGCGTTGACCACATAGGACACCGCCGCCGACGTCGACCCACTAAAACCCTGGTCGGTGGAGGTGAACACCGCCGTCAGTGAGCGGGTCCCGGACGGCAACGTCGTAGTCATCGACGCCGTATCACCAGAGACGGTCACCGTGCCACCGATCTTGGTGGTCCCGTCCATGAACTGCACGCTGCCCGCCGCTGCCGGGGAAAACGTCGCTTTCAACGTCTCCATAGCTCCCGCGGCAGCAGGCGAAGCCGGCGTCACCGCCAGCGTGGTCGTGGTGGTCGTCGGACCCCCGCCCCCATTGGGGTCCGTCGTGGTGAAGTGAGCCGAGTCGCTGAAGTACAGCGCACCGGTGAAGGTGCCGAAATCCTGCAGAGTGAAGCCATCGATGCAGTGCACGGTGATGTCGTACTCACCGGATTGCAGCGTCCCCGTACCACCGTAGAGCTGGGGGTCACTGGCCTTCTGCGCGGCGTCCTTGAGGGTGCTGCTGAACGCGGCTGCAAACGGGTTGCTCGCCGACCAGCCGGCTGTGGTGTTGACGGTGAGCGGGTAGGGCTTGGCTGCGGGGAAGGTCTGTTGGCCCGCGATTCCAACCGGCCCCGTGATGTACTGGGTGAACGAGTCCCCGCCGGTGCTGCAGCCAGCAGAGGTTTCCGTCTGCAGGGCGGTGATATCGGTACCGGTCGAGTGGTCAAGGGTGAGGCTGCCCAGACTGCCGTGCGGGGGTGAGGCGTTCGCTGTCCCGCCCACAAGCAGCCCTGCGCCTGCCGCAACGGCGACCACCAGGGCCGCCGACGCGATCCGAATCGACGATCTCTTCTTCAACACTGTGTGCCTCATTTCTAGTTCAGAGACGGCAGCGGCGCAGTCGTTAGCTGCGGATCGGTCGTCGGTGAGGGGGGCGCCTGTGGGCTTGCAGACCCAGCGGACGTGGTGGTGGTTGCCGGGGGAAGCGGTGGCGGAGCACCCGATGTCGTGGTCGCAGGGGGTGTCGTAGTGGTCGATGGCGCCGTTGTCGCGGTCGACGGGGGGGTTGTCGCGGTCGGCAGCGGTGAACTCGATGCGGTAGTCGCCGGCGGCGGCCCAACCGGTGGGCTCGATGTCGCCACAGGTGACGGCGGTTCGGCGAGCGGCGCGGCAGCTGCTTGCGCGGCCGCGGCTTGCGGGGCGGCGTCAACCACGACTGGCAGGCCGCCGTTGCCGTTCGTCCCAGGTGGTACCGGTCCGGGCGCTGGGGGCGTCGGGACGACGCCGGTCAGGTATGCCTGAGCCCATCGCAGCACGATGTCCACGTAGGTCGCCGCGTGGTTGTAGCGGAACACGGCCGCTTGCAGTTGGGCCGAATCAGCCAAGTCAGCGCCGCTGGCGCAAAGGTAGATACCAGTTGTGATGGTGGCGTCATAAATATTGTTGGGGTTCACCACTCCATCGCCGTTGCCATCGACGCCATAGCTGCGCCAGCTGGACGGGATGAACTGCATCGGACCCACCGCACGGTCCCAGACCAGGTCGGTGTCCAGCTGCCCGTGGTCGGTGTCCGGGATCGCGGCCATTCCAGGTGATCCGTCCAGCTGTGGGCCCAGGATGGGTCCCAGAGTGTTGCCGAAGGCGTCCACCCGCCCGCCGCTGGCGTGGCCGGACTCGATGCGCCCGATCCCGGCCAGCACCGACCACGACAGATGACAACCCGGCCGGGTGGCCGCCAACGTCCGCTGCGCGAACTGATACGCGTCGAGCACCGCACCCGGGATCCCCAGCGGGCCGTCCGGCAGGTTCGGCGGAGTCGCAATCCCAGGTGATCGGGCGTCGGCGGAATCAGGCACCCCGGTCGATCCCACGCCAGCGCCGGGGTCAGCGGGTAACGGGTCGCCGGGTAGCGCTCCCGTGACGCCGAGCCCAGCGGGGTCGTCGGGAGGGGACGGGGCAGGCTGCCCATCGACGGTGAGCCCGGGAGCGCCCAGCACTGCGGCCGGCACTGCCAAGCTGAGCGTCAAGCCGAGCAGGGCCACGATGATGCGAGTGCGGCGCCCGTGCACCGGCCAGGGCCAGCGGTCCGGTAAGTCCCGGTGGGTCATAATTCGCGCTCTCCTGATCTGCTTGCCTGCGAGTCAGCCGAAACGGCCGTTGACGTAATCAGCGGTGCGGGTATCCACCGGCGAACCGAAGATCGTCTCGGTCGGCCCGGCCTCGACGATCACGCCCGGCGTGCCTTGCTCGGCGAGGAAGAACGCGCTTTGCTGGGAAACTCGTTGTGCCTGCTGCATGTTGTGGGTGACGATCACGATGGTCACCTCGTGGGCGAGCTCGGCGATCGTCTGCTCGATCCGCCGGCTCGAGGTGGGATCCAGTGCTGAGCACGGCTCATCCATCAGCAGCACCCGGGGGCGCACCGCCAGCGACCGCGCGATGCACAATCGCTGCTGCTGACCACCCGACAGCGCGCCACCCGGATGGCGCAGCCGATCGCGCACCTCGTTCCACAGCCCGGCTTTGGCCAGGCACTCCTCGATGAGGTCGTCCTTTTCCTCCCGGGAGGCCTTGGTCCCGGTCAGCTTCAGCCCGGCGGTGACGTTGTCGCTGATGGACATCGCGGGAAACGGGTTGGGCTTCTGGAAGACCATCCCGATCGCCCGCCGGGCGTCGGTGAGCTTCCAGCGCGTGTCGTAAATGTCCGAGCCGGACAGCAGCACCTCACCGGCCAGCGTCGCGGATGGGATCAGCTCGTGCATCCGGTTGAGAATCCGCAGAAACGTCGACTTGCCGCAGCCTGACGGCCCGATCAGAGCGGTCACCGATCCCGCTGGCATGAACAGCGACACCCGGTCGAGCACCTTGCGGTCGCCGAACCATGCGGAGATCGATCGCGCCTCCAACGCGGCCAGCTCAGCGTTGTCAGTGACGGCCTGCAGCTGGATGGTGGGCATGATCGTTGTCATGGGGTCGGTGCTCCCTCGTGTCCTGGTCAGTCACAGCACGTTCGGCAACATGGCGGCGATCTCGTCGAACGCGGTCAACCCCAGCGCGAGCACCACCGGCACGCCGATTACCCAGGCCTGCCACCACCCGGTGCGGAACCGGACCCAGACCGTGGCGACGGCTGCAGCAACCAGCAACACGGCCCATCCGATGACGCCCAGCAGCGCGGAGCTGTCACCAGCCAGCACCGCGTCGGCTGCGGGCAGGGCCTGTGATGGCAGTTGGCCACCGAAGGGTTGAGCGGCGCTGGTCAATGCGGCGTCGACGCGCAGCACGTCGGTGGGCTGCAACGCCGCCGGCAGGAACGGGATCTGCGGCCTGGCGGCCACATCAGTGGTCACCAGAGTCAGCCGGGCCTGCCCACGCGGCACAGCCAGTGGCAGCGGGTCGCCGGCGTGGCGCACCCCCAGCACCACGAAGAAATTCTTGCCCTGCCCGGTGGTCACCGTGATCTCATCGCCGGCGTGTAGCCGATCGATGAATCCGAACGGTCCGCCGTAGGTCGCCCGCCGCCCGGCGATCACGCTGGTGCCGACCTGACCGGGCAGGGGGGTGTCGCGCCGGTGTCCCGGTCCGGACATCAAGGTGCCCGACGATGTGCCCTGCACCACGATCTCCCGCACGCCTAGCCACGGGATCTCCAGCAGGGCTACCGGGGCTCCGGCAGCCAACAGCTTGTTCTGCGCATCGAGCGGACCGACCGGCGCGACAGCGTTGGCAAGCTCGATGCGGAACTCCGCGGCGAGCTGCGACTGATCGCGGTCATGGCGCAGGTTGCCCAAAACGGTCAGCTCGAGCAGGAACGACAGGGCCAATACCGCGACGATCGCAAGCACCTGCCCGGCCAGCCGCAATTCCAGCCGGCTAACGGAAGGCGCATCAGCCGGCGGCGGCTGAGCTCGCACCACGCGCTGCGCCGGCCGCTCCTCCATCCCGTGCGGCCGCTCCGGCCCCCCGTGCGGCTGATCCGGCGCGGAAGCGGCGCCCCGCCGGTCGGCACGATTAATGATCAACTGCACCGGGGAACCGCCAAGCGACCAGCGTCTGAATCCAGCTGGCCCGATCTGCCCTCGGATGGTCAATGGGAGCGCTGCTTTCGGGCCCGGCTCACGACCGCGATCACGACTCCGGCCAGGAACATAAGGACGAACACGGCGCCGACCAGGGCTAGCCAAGGGAAGCCCTGCCCTGTCGTGTCGTTGTGTTGCGAGCTGGAGTTTTCGGCCACAGACGAGGATTGAGGGTCACTCGCGGGTTGGGGTGCAGCGCTGTTCACTGGCTCCTGCGGGCCCTGCGCTGTCTTTCCAGCCGCCCCTGCTAACGACGGCGGGCCGACGGGCGGCGATGCCGTCTGGTCAGCTCGTGCAGACCCGTCCCCGGCCAGCGCGTGCGCCGGGGGCGGCGGTCCGATCGGCTTCGCTGCCCCCAGCGCCTCATAGTGAGTTGCGCTGGTGAAATCGATCGACCCGGTGAAGTCCCGATAGTCCTGCATGGTGAACGAATCAATGCAGGAAACCGTGATGTCGTAGCGGCCGCCCAGCGTGGCGTGGTTCCTTTTGGCGTAGTCCCGCGGGATCAGCATGAAGTACGCGTCGAACCCGAAGCTGTGCGATATGCCCGCCCTGGTGTTCGACGTGACGATCTGGCCGGCCGGCGGGAAGCCCGGGCCCTTCATCGTGGCGTAGAGCCCGTCGGCCTTGGCCGGGCAGCCCGCAGAGGTGCGCGCCCGCATCGCACTCACGTCGCTGCCCGAACCCGGGATGACGATCAACCCGCCGATCGGATCGGCCTGCGCGGGCGCAGCGCTCCCGGCCAGCCAAATCCCACTGGTCAGCGCGAGTGCCGATGCCAGCGTCAGCGCCGTCGATCTACTGGAGCGTCGCATGCGGCACCTCCGGGTTCACAGGCCCTTCTGGACCCTGGCCGGGGCGGCCGTCACGGCGACGCCGCAGCGTGCGCCACACCAGCGCGGCGAGCCCGAGCAAGACGAGCAGCGTCAGCAATGCCCACGGCACGGCCGCGAACGTGTCGCTGGCGGCCGCAGCCGGCAGTAACGGGTCCTGGTCACCTGGGGGTGGGATGGGGTCCACCCGCACCGCTGCGGTGTCTAAGAAGGCCGGCAGCACGCCGTCGACGTCGGAGGTCACCGACACGGCGCTGCCAGGCAATAGTTGTGGTATGTCGGGCAACCGCGGACCCTCTACAGCGGATCCCCACGGAGTGCGAACCTGAATCCGTTGCAATCCCTGCAGGCGCAGGTTGCCTGTGTTGCGCACGGTGTACGTCACGGTTGTCCGACCGTGGCCGACCGGGTTGAACGTCTGACGGAAGGCGCTGCCGAGGCTCTCGACCTTCAGCGCGGGGTGAAGATCGCCCGGCACGCGAAGATAGATCCGGGCCCCGACCCGCTTGTCCACCAAAATTCGGTCGCCCTTGGCATCGACCTGATCGGAGGTCAACGAGGCGACGATGCCGGCGGAGTGATCTCCCGGTGACGCCTTGTCCGGGACGGACAGCGTGAACGGCACGATCGCGGTGGACCGGCCGGCCACCGCGACGCTGTTCCTCGCGGGCACTGCCCAGGCTCCGACATCGGTGGATGGGTGCCCGAACGCGAGGAGGTCATAGCCCCCGTCAGAAGTATTGAACGCGTCGGCGGCGTACACCCGCAGCGTCAGCGGGATATCGCTGATGTTGGTGACCGCGACGAAATCCTTGATCACCGAACCAGGTGCCGCAGTGTAGCTGAGCCGGGGGCGGTCATCAGGCCCCTTCGCGGTGGCTGGGCGGATGCCGAAGGTCACCGGCTGGGATGGATCTAGCGCCGCGATCCGAGTCTGCGGGTGCGCCGGGTCGGCGAAAGCTGAGGCCACCGGTGCCAGCAACCCCACGGCGACCGTGATGAGGACGCCGGAATGGAACAGTCGATTCATTGGTGTGCTCCCCAGCCGTGGGTAGGAGCCGGTATGAGAGCGCCGGTTCCCACCCACGGGCGGTCCTTAGATGGCGGTCAGGGTCAGCGTTGCGTTGTAGGTGCCCGCCGGGGTGGAGGTCGGCGCGTTGAGGTTGAGCAGGGCATCCAGATGCGCGGTGCCGATGCTGTGCGATGCGGTCGCCGTGGCCAGCGTCCGGCTGGTGGAAAGGCCTACGCCTGCAGCAGGAGTGGCTGTTGGCGCGATGCCGTTGTCCGGTGCGATCGTGCCGCCAGCCGTGACGGTCTGGCTGGTGGCCTGGTCGACCACGTTCGGCACCCAGCCCAGGTTGCCCCCGTTAATCTTGTTGGGGGTCGGGGTTGCGCCGTCGCTGAAGTCGCTGACCTGGCCGGACACCGTCCAACCGGGGTTACCGGCTCTGGTGTCGACCACGGTGACCGGATTGATCTTGCCGCTGGTCTGGAATAATGTGCCGGCCGTATTCAGCACCGGCGCCGGCAAGACCACATTGGTGTTGGCGACGCTAATCACCAACGAACCCGCAGCGATCGTGGTGGTGATCGTTTCCGTTGCCGAAGGTGCCGTCCCCGTCACCGAAAACGTCGTGGGCTGCGACGATGACGGAGCGAAGGCGGTCGGGTCGGTCGGCACGAAGTTGGCGGTCAGCTGGTGCGGGCCTGCCGACAACGTCGTCGTGGAGGTCGTCGCGGTCCCGTTGGTGATGGGCACCGCGGTGCCGATGGTGTTGTTCCCGTCCTTGAACTGAATGGTGCCGGCCGCGGTGGTCGGCGTCACATTGCCGGTCAGGGTCACCGCCGCGCCCTGGTTAACCGGGCTGGTTGGGGTCACCGTGAGCGTGGTGGTCGTTGGCGGCGAGTTGATCACGAAGGTCACCGCTGGCGATGTCGACCCCGCGAGGGTGGTGCTGCCGGTGGGGGGGATGAACACCGCTGTCAACTGGTGCGACCCACCGGTCAACGCCGACGTGGTCGTCGACGCCGCGCCACCAGTGCCGACGGTCACCAGGGTGCCGATGTTGGTGGTCCCGTCCTTGAACTGCACGGTGCCGGTCACCGCTGCATTGTTCGGACCGCTGACCACCGCATTCAGCGTCACCGCGGTGCCCGGGTTGACACCGGAGGCTGGTGACGTGGTCAGCGCTGTGCTGGTTTGCGTGGCCGGATCAGTGGTGGTGAAGTGAGTCGCGTCAGTGAAATACAGCGCATCGGTGAAGGTGCCGAAATCCTGCTGGCTGAAGCCATCGATGCAGTGCACGGTGATGTCGTACTCACCGGCTTGCAGCGTCCCTGTACCACCAAACTGGGCCTGAGCCGCGCTGGCGGCGTCCTTGAGCGTTTTACCGAACACGGCTGTGAACGGGCTGCTCGCAGAAAAGCCGGCTGTGGTGTTGGTGGTGAGTGGGTACGGCGTGGCGGCGGGGAAGGTCTGTGGACCCGAGATCCCAACCGGACCGGTGATGTACTGGGTGAACGAGTCCCCACCAGCGGTGCAGCCAGCAGATGTTTGGTTCTGCAGGGCGCTGAGATCGGTACCGGTCGTTTGGTTAAGGGTCAGGGCGCCAAGGCTGCCGGCCGGCGGTGAGGCGTTGGCCACCCCATCCGCGAGCAATGTTGCCCCGGCCGCGATGGCGACCACGAAGGCCCCCGACGCGAGCCGAGTCAAAGCTCTGTTCTTAAACACGATGTGTCTCTTTCCTATCGAAGTGGAGGGAATTGACTAGTGGCTCTGGATAGTGGTATCCCCGCACTTCGGGTTGATGTTGAAACCATTGCGCACGATCAGCGCGCTGTTGCTGCACACCGCAGAGTTCGGTCCGACGAACACCGTGCTCGTGGGCGCAACGCCGAGCTGGCTTGTGGGAACAACGTTGTAAACATCCCGCGACATGAAAGAGGTGTTGTTGAGTACCGCCGGACTGATGGCATTGATCGACCCGAGGACTGCAGCGCCGTGTATGTCGGGATCCACGCCGTTAACCTGGGCCAGGTATGGCGCGGACGAGTAGGTTACGAGCTGATTTGCTTGGGTGAGCACCCGGCCGTCGTTGGCCAGCAGCGGGGTCCCGTCCGGGTTAGTGTCCTTGACGCATGGGAAGCGCTGGACGTAGTCCGACCCGTCGGTCTGGCCCAGCTTCTTGAGGAAGAACGACCGGTTCCCTGCCCCAAATGTCCCCAGCAGCGGCTGGTAAAGCCCCGCTGGCGTCTGACAGGTGTAGATGGCGGTCAGCTGTGCGACGGTCAGGTCCTTGCGGACGGTGCCGTCGTCGCGCACGGCATAGGTGAGGGCGTCCACCGCGACCGGGATATAGGTCAGGGCAACCCCTGTGCGGGTGGCGGAGTCGTTGGTCACCACCCGGGCGAAATCCACACATCCGTCGCCCGCTCCGTTGTTTGCCTGCAGGGACGCAACCAACGCGTCCGTGCCGGCACCGCCCTGATTGGGTCGGTTGATGGTGCAAGCGGGTTTGGCGGTCGGGTCTTTGGTGGTGATCGTCGCGGACCCGGCGTTGTCGTAGGACGCGATAATCTTGGTGCCGGTGCTGTCCTTGATGACGTCGGAAAGAGCATTCATCAAGCTCTGGGTGGTCTGCGCGCCGACTCCGGCTAGCGCTCGGAACGTGGGCGGGCCGTTGGGGTCGGCCATGGCCGTCCCGATGGTGAGGGTAAGCGTCGCCACACAGGCGCCGGCGGCTAGGAGCAAGCTCCTCTTTCGCATCGTTGATATCCTTTTCCACGCAGGGATGCACGGACTGCTGTCCGGGCACACGCGCTCAGTGACAGGCGAACCAGTGGCATGCCAACCACGCCTTCACTGAGTTCTTGCACAGAGAGTCGGTCGAGCCGGTGATGGGGAGCTGGAGGCTCCCGGTCACTGCTCGGCCGGCATCACCTCCTTCCGCGGGCGGCGTCGTAGCCCGGTACTGACGAGGTGCATCACCGGCGCGGACGTCGCTGCCAGCGCGCCGCCGATCAGGATCACCAGGATCAAGGCGCCCACTGCGGGTGCAGGAAGCGATGGTGTGCGTCCCACGCGCGCGACCGGTTTCTGAGCCACGTTCGGCGCTGGACCACTGGCGCGCGGGGTCGCGACGCCCTGCGGCGTACTAGCTCCGCCGGTGGCGCGCGTCCCAGTTGCACCCGAGGTCGTCCCGGCCACGCTGGCGCCTACTGCCGCACGTGCGCCTGCGCCTCCGGCGCTGGCGCCGGCGCTGGAGGTCGGCCCTGCGGTGATCCTGCCGGCCTGCGCCTCGATGATCGCCGCGGCGGCCATTGTCTGCGCTTTGAGCGTCTCGGGCAGAGGCACCATGCCCAACGGCAGCTGGCCGGGTTCGATACCCGGCTTCTGGCCCGGGCCACCCACGTAGCGTAGGAACGCCGCGTAGTCCTTGCCAGCCGCCGCGTTCAGCGTCGACGGTGACGTGACCGCATAGCTCAGCGCGGTCAGCGGGTAGGCCGCCGGATCAGTGGAAACGGCGTCAGAAGACAGCACGCCCGCCACGGCGCTGGGCTTCATGGCCTTTTCACCGGCCAACAGGCTGTCGGTGGTGGGGGCGACGAACTGTCCGGCGGAATTGAGCAGCGCCGCAGTCGGCAGGCCGTACCGCGTGGCCGTGGTTACGTCCACCACGGCGAGCAGCGCTTGATGGCCAGGATCCTGACGTTCGAGCTTCTTCGGGAGCGCAATGCCGCCGGAGACGGCGGGAATCCGCGCCTGAGTGTCGCCGCGGCTGGCCGAGCGGCCAGCGTCGTGCATGTCGAGGGTGAACGGGTGGGTGTCCAGGGTGCAGGTCGTCAGCGTGACGCCGCTGCTGAAGTCGACGCTGCTGGTGCAGCTCGGGTCGTTGCGGGGGAAAGTGGACGTGGGCAGGGCAAGGTTTTTGTTGGCCGGGTTGACCATCATGCCGAACTTGTCGGGGGTGCCCGTGATGAACGCCCTCGCCTCCGGGTCGGCCTTCACCCAACTCCACAGCAGGGAAGTGACGTCGGAGCCGTTGAGCTGCACCAGCGCGTCCGGCGGCTGGTTGAACGTCGCGAACCCCTTGTAGTCGGGGTTGAGATCAAGGAACTCGGGATCGACGGTCAAGCCGACAGGGTTGTTCTTCAAGTAGTCGTGCGTGCCCGCCACCGCGCCCCGGTAGGACTGGGTGAGCAGCTTGGCCACCAGCCTCGGCGTGAGCTTCATGGACGGGAACCGCTGTCCATCGAACTGCAGCTTGTCTGAGGACGCGTCAGCGGGCGGCTGACGCTCGATGTTGAAGGCGATCGCCAGCCCGGACAGCCCGACCGGCGCGTAGACCAGCGGGCGATCCGAGGGTGCCTGGTCTGGGGGGATCGGGTTGGTCACCAGCGCCAACCCCGGCGAAGTGCCATCGAGCACCTGACTGCGGGCCACCTCGTCGGGGAGCTGAGTAAATCCGAACAGGGCGCCGCCGCCCGCGCACAGCGCTGGCTGCCAGCTGCTGACCGCGTCGGCAACGAGCTCGTGTCCGACCACCCGGCGCTCCGCCGCCCCGATCGGGCAGGGCTTGCCCACCAGCTGGAATTCCAGCGCTACCTTGAGCCGGTTGTCCCAGTTGGTCTCGCTCAACGGCGAGGAATCCAGCCGGTTCACGTTGTTACCACTGCGCGTCGAGCCGTCCACCTCGGTGGTACCCCGCGGCACGATCACCAGCCAGCACTTCCGTGGAGTGGTGGTCGCGCCGTTGACAACCGGTTCACCACAGCCGAGGCCCGCCGCCTCACGCACGGTCTCGACTTCGAAGGACTCCTCGCCGCTGCCATCGCCATGGGTGCTGCCCAGCGGGACCTCGTTAGTGACCTGGGAGTCGAAGAACTCGTTGCTGTCGGACAGGGCGGCCTCAGCCGGCTTCGGCGTGGGGTGCCCGACCGCCCAGAACGGCACATAGACGTTCTGGAAGCTCCCCGCGGCCTGCTTGATGGTCTCCTTCTGGTCGACTAACGTCGCGCCGTAGTTGACCTGCCGGGACCGCACGAAACTGCCGGCGCTCGGCGAGTTCTGGGTGCTCGATCCGCCGAACTGGCACTGGGTCCGATCCGGGCCGTTCGGGTCGTCGCCCCAGCACTGCATGATCTGCAGGTAATTGACCCCGAAGTCGCCGCTGGACGGCTGCGTCGATACGCCGCCAGTCCAGGTCCAGGACACGGTGACCGTTTGGTTGATCAGGTTTTTGGTCTGGCTGACCGTCACTTTGAGGTTCGCGAACTCTCCCTTCCCGGACACCGTGACCGATGAGTCACCTGTCACTGGGGCCGCGGCGGCCGAGGCCGGCAGGGAGCTGGGCAGCACGCTGATCATGACCGCACCTAGCACCATCGCCAGCAGCGCTGCGACCACCCGGCGCCCGCTCATGGCAGTGGCCCTTCTTGGGGCCCTTCGTGGGGCCCTTCTCGGGGGGCGTCTCGGCTACGCATTGAACGCGCCACCAGCGGTGGCCCGAGTACCAGCGCGAGCAGCAGGACCGCGGCGAGCAACGCCAGCACCATCTGCCGCCGGCTGTCGACGGTATCAACGGACACCGGTATGGCGGAGGCGCCGGTGGAGCCAGAACTCGCCAGCGAAGTGCCACCGATCACCTGCCCGGTGTCCGGGTCGATGACTGCGGCCGACCCGCCACCCGGACCCGCTGCGCCCCCGAGCGCCGTGGCACCGTCGGTCGTGCCGCCGGCTCCACCGTTAGGGCCGCTGCTTGCCGCGCCACCCGCGGAGCTCGTAGCGGCCGAGCCACCACCGCTGATCGGCGTCAACGCCAGGGCACCGCCGGTGCCAGTTGCGCACTGCTGCGACGCCCCGAGCTTGTCGCACGGGCTAGGCTGCGGCGCGTTCTTGGCCACCAGATTTCCCCCGTCCGGGGAGACCGTCGGGTTGTTGCAGTGGGCCAGATTGTTGCGGTCAAGCTTCCGGGTATAGCCGGGAGGGACGGGAATCTGGTTGATCTGATCGACCCCGGCCTGCACCAGGTTGATCGGCAGCGGCGAGTAGCCCAAGCTGTCGGCCTGCTGCTGCCCCTCGCACAGGAAGTAGGCGGCGAAATCGGAGAGAGTGGCGCCTTTGTCATTGCTGAAGTTCGCCGTGGTGTCCTTCGGGATGATCATGTAGCTGTAGCTGGACAGCGGGTAGGTCCGCGGGTCGTCGCCCACATAGACCTGGGTCAGGTCCTGGGTCAGGTCCGGGTGAATCTTCGCGTTGAGCAGCGCGACGGCGACGCTGCCCGCCTTCGGCTCGACGTAGTAGTTCGCCTTGTTGAGCACCTTGGCAACCGGGAAGCCCGCGTTGCGGGCATAGGAGTACTCGACGTAGGTGATCGCGCCCTCGCTGGAGTCCTGGGCGACGAACCCGGACACGCCCTGGGACTGCGCCTTGGCCTCCATCCCAGGGCCCACCGGGTAGAAGGAGGTGAACCCGCAAGGCGTGAGCTGCTTGCCGTTGCGGTGGCAGTAGTCGTCCCATAGCGCCGGGTACTGGTTGGCCATCCACGCGGTGAACTGGGCGCTGGTGCCCGAACCGTTGGAGTAGACCACCGGCACGATCTGCCGATCCGGCAGGGTCACATCAGGGTTGTCAGCCTTGATCGCCGGGTCGGACCATTTAGTGATCTTCTGCGTGAAGATCTTGGTGATGGTCTCGCCGGACAGCCGCAGGTTCGTCACCCGCTTGCTGCCGACGTGGAGGTTGTACATAAACGAGGTGCCGCCCGCGACGATCGGCATGTACCCGAATGCCCGCTTCGGCGGTGGGTCGAGCACCCCGCCGTCGGACAGGCCATACGGAATCTCCGAGACGGCGAAGTCGGCCCCGACCCCGGCGCGGAAGTCGTTACGGCCGCTGGTCGAGCCGTTCGGCGCGAAGTTGACCGTGATGCCGTAGAGGCTGGCGACGTTCTTGCGCCACTGATCCAGCGCGTTCGAGCTCCACGTCGAGCCTGAGCCGCTGATCGGAACGTAAGCTCCCGCCGCGCCAGCGCTCGGCGCCAGCACAGACAGCATCCCCGCGGCGATCACCAACGCCGCCAGCAACACCACCTGATGCCGGTGACCACCTGCCCTATGTCGCATAGCTGCTCCCACCGGCGACCCGGCCCCCAATCACCCTGGCCAGCCCGAACAAGACCAACACCAGGGCCAGCAGCGTGGCGCCGGCGCCGAAGGCCCTGGCGATCATCGTGGGCTCCGGGGAGTGCGACAGGACGAAAGTCAGCAGCGGCAGCGACACCATCGGCCCCGATACGGGATCGAAGTTGAGACTGGAGCCGAACCCCGCGGTGATCAGCACTGGCGAGGTCTCGCCGATACCCCGCGCGGTGGCGAGCAGCACCGCGGTGGTCAGCCCGGAGCGTGCAGTCGGCAACACCACATGCCAGGCCGTGCGCCACCGTGGCGAGCCCAGCGCCAGCGAAGCCTCCCGCAACGAGCCAGGCACCAACCTGATCGTCACGTCCGAGGCGCGGATGATGATCGGCAGCATCATCACGCTGACCGCCAGGGCGGCCGCCAGCCCGGACTTCTCCAATCCCAGACCGAGGATCACCGACGCGAGGATGAACAACCCGGCCAAGATGGCCGGTAGCGCGGTCATCGCCTCCACCACCGTGCGCACGAACCGGACCAGTGGCCCGCTGGCCTCGTTGAGGTACACAGCGCCGGCCAGCCCCAGCGGCACGACGATCAGCAGCGCGATCATGGTGATGATGAGGGTTCCGATCTCGGCGTGCAGGATGCCGCCGTCGGTGAGCGGGTCCAGCGGGCCAGCCAACTGCAGGTCGGTGGTGAGGAAGTTCAGGTGCGGCAGCGCCTCGCGGCCACGCCAGAACGTGAAGACGACGATGAACAGCAGCGCGACCAGCAAGACGACCGCCAGGCTGTGCATGGCGACCGACGCGAGCCGGTCTCGGACCGTGCGGCCGTCGTGCTCGAGTGACACCAGCACCCCGTAGAGCACCAGGAACAGCAGGTAGCCGATCACCACGAAGCCGCCCAGGTTGACCCCGGAGCTCACCCGCGTGACTAGCAGAGCCGTCAGGCTCAGCGCGGCTGCGGCCGCACCGGCGAGCACGATGACATCGGCGCGGCCCTGGGCCGCCGTCGAGCGGCGGATCTCCACGGCGTCTGGTCGGCCGGTCGTACGCGGCGGGATCGTCGTCGTCACTCAGGCCTCGCTCAGCTGTCCGGAGCGGGTGCGCGCGATGATCGCCGATGCGCCGAAGTTGACCACCAGGGTCAGGACGAACAGCGCCAGCCCGGCGGCGAACAAGGCCGACAACCCGAACGGGCTGGCCGCTTCGAACTTCAATGCGATCAGCGGCGCCACCGCGTTCGTGCCACTGCGCAGGATCTCCGACTGAAAGTGGAAGACCGGTGTCATGACGGAGTAGACGGCGATCGTCTCGCCCAACGCCCGGCCGAGCCCGAGCATGGTGCCACCGATCATCCCGCCACGGCCGAACGGCAGTACGACGCTGCGGATCATCCCCCACCGGGTGGCGCCCAGCGCGAACGCGCCCTCCCGTTCGCCGACCGGGGCCTGCAAGAAGGAGTCCCGCATCACCGAACAAATGGTCGGCGTGATCACCAGCGCTACCACGATCCCCGCGACGAATGTCGAGGACTCGTAGATGGTCGCGGTCTGCAACGGGTCGCCGGGGTGCGCGTCGTGGATGCCCAGCAACGGAAGCCAGCCGAAGGTCGACGAGATCCACCTGGCCAGCGGTATGACCTGCGGGTTGAGGAAGTACAAACCCCACAGTCCGTACACCACGCCCGGCACCGCCGCCATCAGATCGATGATGTTGATCAAGACACGGCGCAGCCGGCGCGGCGCGTACTCGGAGATGTAGAGCGCCACCCCGGTCGCCAGCGGCACCGCGAGGGTGACCGCCACCGCGGCGATCAGCACCGTGAGAGGCAGCACCGCCGCGATCCCGAAATTGTGCGAGTCGGGTTCCCAGGTCTGGGTGGTGAAGAACTTCCCGCCGGCGTCGACGAGGGCTTGGGAGCCGCGGTAGAACAGGAACAACCCGATCGTGCCCATGATCAACAGCACCGTCAGGCCGGCGCCGCGAAGCGAGAGCGCGAACACCCGATCCGCGCCGCCTGCGACGGAACGCACCTTGCGCACCACCTCTGGTGGAAACTGCGGCCCCGCTGGCTGGCCGATCATCACCGTGGTCACCGGTACATCACCTGCACCGGAGCCGAGCCGGGAGTCGTCGCGACTAGCAGCATAAAAGCGTCACACGTCATCCGGGCGCGAATCTCCCGTGGGTAGCTTCGAGCCGCTGTGGCGATGACCTCGTCGGCCAACCGGATCCGCCATACCCACTGTCCGTAACCGTTGCGCGACGTCTCTCCGACCGCGCGCGCCACGCCTTCCCGCAAGGTGCGGATCGATTCCAGGCAGGAGTCCACGTCCGGAGCGATCTGTGCCGACTTCGCCAGGCTGCGGTTGTTGGCGGACATGAACCTCCACGTGAAGCCCTGCTCCCGGGCCAGCGGGAGCTCTCCCCTCAGTCCGGCTCCAGCGTCTGGCTCACGTGGCGCCGGAATGCGCAGTGAGCGCACTGCTGACACCACTTGGAACCGAGCTGCCGCCATCAGGCCCTCCGCACACGCATTTGGCTGGGGGACGCGACGTTGCACCGCGCAGGTGAACGGAAGAGGTCGAACAAACGACGAGGGGATTACCAGCTACCCCACAGAGGACAGCTACTTATCGTTACAGAATGTTCCTATTATCACTCGAATAGGCGCAGGTTATTTCCGCTCCATAGAGCGTTGGTCAAACGCTCGGAGTACTCGTCAGCTTCGGCGCGAACACCGGTCCGATGGACGGCGGTTGTCGACCATCGCGCAACCCAGCTGGCCTGGGACAGGATGAGTCTCGCCCGGCGGGGTTTGGGTGCCCGTCATCCCCCATTCACATCTCGTTGCCATCACCATCATGACGTGCAGGGGGCGGCCCCGCTGGCCCGCAGAGCGTCTGGCACGGCTATCAGCCCGGTGGCCAGGTAACAGACCTGCTTCGCGATAGCCACCGCATGGTCGCCGAAACGCTCGTAATAGCGGCCGATCAGAGCCGCGTCCACGGCCCGCTCCACGCCGTCTGACCAATCCTCGGCGAACAGGATGCCGAGCAGGTGGCGCAACAGCGCGTCGACCTCGTCATCAGCTACGGCGAGCCGGCACGCAGACAGAGGATCTTGGTACTCGACGGCGGCCGCGGCATCCTCGGCGAGCTGGCTGGTGAGCAGGCTCATCCGGGCGAGCACCGGACGGACTTTGCCTGAGATCATCGGGTTCGGGTGCTTGAACCGGGCGATGATGGCGATGTGCCGAGCGAGGTTGCCCATCCGCCTGAGATGACCAATTGAATGCAAGGCCGCTACCACTATCCGCAAGTCCCCGGCGACCGGCGCCTGCAGCGCCAGGAGGGAGATGCAGCGCCGCTCCATATCGCTGTGCATTGCATTCATCTGGTCACAGTCAGCGATGACCAGTCCAGCGAGCGGCAGGTCAATCTGGTGGAGCGCGATCGATGCATTGGTCATCATCTGGCCGGCGAACCGGGCCATCCGCGCGATGTCGGCCACCAGTTCGTTCAGCTCGGCGTGGAACGTGACCCGCATGGCACTCACCTTCCGTCCCAGGTGTCTCACATGAGAACACCCGCCACTCCTGAACCGCAAGTGATCCTTTCCGTATCTGCGTAAATTCTTACTGATTGGTCCGGCAAGTGCGGAGTAAGGATGCCTATTAGGATAGGCTAACTTAATCTTAGACGCAAGCGGCAAGCTGTGCCTCAGCGAATCGCCATGGTCAGCTCGAGCGCGACAACACCGTCCACTTAGCGCAGGCGACTGCCTGTCTCCAAGCCATGGGACTCGGGTAGCCCGCAGCTGGCGAGGTAGCGCGCCTCCGCTGCAACGGCCACCGCGTGGTCGGCGAAACGCTCGTAATAGCGGCCGATCAGGGCGGCGTCCACGGCGTGTTCCACGCCGTGCGACCAGTCCGCGGCGAACAGAATGCCGAACAGGTGCCGGCGTAGCGCGTTCACCTCGTGGTCCGCCTCGGCCAGTTGGCCGGCCGACACGCAATCACGACGTTGGATAGCGCTCGCGGCGTCCTCGGCGAACTGGCTGGCGAGCAGGCTCATCCGGGCGAGCACCGGGCGAACCGCGCCCGCGATCATCGGGTTCGGGTGTTTGAACCGGGCAATGAGGGCGATGTGCCCGGCAAGGTTACCCATCCGCTTCAGGTGACCCACCGCGCGCAGAACCGCAACCACGGCTCGTGGATCGCCCGCAACCGGGTCTCGGCGCGCGAGCACGATTATGCAGCGCTGCTCGGTGCCATCGTGCATCGCGTTCATCTGGTCACTCTTAGCGATCACCACGCCAGCGAGCGGCGCGTCAGCCTGGTGCAGCGCAATCGCGGCGTTGGTCATCATCTGGCTGGCCAGGCGGGTCATCCGCACAAGGTCGATGATCAGCTCATCTAGCTGGGCGTGGAATGTGGCGCACATGACCTCACCTTCTCCACCCAACTATCGCACATCGGCACATCGGTCACTCCTGCCCCACAAGGTGCATAGAGAGGACCGGTCCCCGCAGAGGTGACCGAGGGTGAGAAGGCGATCGCTCGCCGGTCGCGCTACTGCCAGCTAATTCTCACGCAGGGTAGGATGATCGACCAGACCTCGTTTCAATGTCAGCTACCGGATAGACGGTGGCGTCCCGCGGACCTGTACCGGTCTGGTCCCCGGCCATCTCATCCTCGAGCCGCTCTTCGCGGCGTCGGCTGCGCATCCCCACCAGGATCGCCATGGTCAGGCCATGTGCGGCCGCGAGCCCTAACAGGACCACTCCCCATTTGACTACGAGGTCGCGAATGGGCAGCCCGGTAGCGACGTCGAGCGTCGAGATCAGCGCTAGAAGACCGAGCACCACGAGATGGAAAAGCACTGTCACCAGCTGCATCACCGAGCGGGCGTTGTCTGCCGGGTACACCTTCTGCAGATAACCCAGGCCGCCCCGATACAGGATCTGCCCGTCGATCAGGACAAGCAGGATCCCGATCAGGAGAAACGTCACATAACTGCTAGCGTCCATTCAGTAACTCCACATAGAGTCGCGCTTCGTCTCGGTGCTGGCCGCTATCGCTATCCGCCGAAGACACTGTTGCCGGCGTCCTTGACCTTCTCACCAGCCTGCTTGAGGTTGCCCTTGCCCTGGTCCAGCCTACCCTCGACCTCCAGTCGGGGGTTGCCAGTGATCTTGCCGGCAGCTTCCTTGGCCTTGCCTTTCAGTACCTCGGCCCGGTTCGCGACCTTGTCTTGCAAACCCATCGGAAGCACTCCTTCGAAAGGATGCGGCTTACTGCGTGGCGCCGGAGTACCCGCGCGGTTACGCCGCTAAACCCACCGGCGGCACGCAGAGTTCACCTCGCCGACAGGACCGCGCTGCCCTCTCGAAGTCGACGCGGCGTATCAACGTAGGTGAGGTGGGGTTGACGCACGCGGAGACCCAAAGTGCACGAACTGACTCGCCATCGTCGTAAGGCCGGTTCCGGTCCTCCCGCCAACGCCTTGATCGCATGGATAGGCGCGGATCCCCGCTTGCGCGGTGTCGCCGCGAGCCACCGACGCCGGACCGTTGCGTCGCCGCCACCCCACACCCGCGCCGCCAAAGCGGCTGTCGCTGCCTGCTTTGCATTGGTCGGTGGGGGGATCCTGGGTATCACCGCAATCGTCAACGACGGACTCGTCGCGCCGCTGGCGAGCAGCCCGTCGCCCGTCCCGAGCCAGGACGCTGGACCCGGCCGGGCAGCGGCCGGCGGCGCTGTGGCGGGGACCCAACCGCATCCGGTGGTTTTCCCAGCGCCGGCGGCCACCCAGTCCATGGTCGCCAACCGTCAAGCGCCGCAGCCCATCCCGGTGCCCGCTGTAGCCGCGCCCAGTGGGCACATCGCTGCCGATGGCCCCAGCAGCAGCCCCAGACGGAACGCCACCCCCGGACGGGAGGCCAGCTCCAGCGAGCCCGCGCCCGCCCACCCTGTCGCACCGCGCCGTGCGGACACGCTGCAGCCTGATCAGCCGATCGCACCGATCCAACTGGCAGCTGCCGGCAAACCGGGTCCCGCCGGCACGCTGGCGAACTCTGCTGACACCGACGGTTCCGCTGTCCCGACCGAGCCAAGCAAGCCTGCCGGCTCGGACACCAAGCCAGGCGGTGAAGGCAAACCGGTCGCTGCCGGCGCTGCGGACGGCGACGAAGTCAAGCACGGTGGCGGTGCGACTGCGGGCGTTAACAACCAGCCCTCATCGCCACGAATCGCAACTTTCAGTCCGAAGTCGGCCTCGGCACCCGGGTCGATCTCCGCGGATGGGCCGAGCGCACACGCGTCGTCGACCGCCGGCCAAGGAGCCGCCCTGCACCGGGAGATGGCCACCGGAACCAGCGACTGATATTTCAGCGTTGCCCGATTCGACCGTCGTCGATATCAGCATCGGCGACGGTGTCGTCGCCGGGCCAGCTGCCTTCTCCTTCGGCCAGCCCGCGGCTCAGCCGGCCGGTCTGCGCTGCGGCCACTCTGGAACGGGCTCGCCGTCCCCGCAGCTGTTCCCCGAGTCGCTCCGGCAGGGCGGCTGCGACCGAGCGGGCCACCTCGTCCGGAAGTAGTCCACGCAGAATCGTCAGAGTTGCACGAATCGCGCGCTCGGCGTCGTTTCGGGTATCCAAGCCGGCCCGGGCCTGGACCTCGCTGATGAACTCCTCGTCGCGCATTGGTCCTCCTACTGCTCGACTACCGAGCAGATGCCTCGCGGAGGAGCGCCGGCCGGCGCGGATACTCCTACCGGCCGGCGCTCAGGATCCGCGGGCGCAGCTGCAACCCTCGGAGCGCTCGGGTGCCAGCCGGCTCAGCGACCGCGGCCGGAGAGCGCATCGCGGACCCGGTCAACCAATCCCGCGCCGGGGGCATTCCAGCTGGGCGAACATGTCGTTCACCTCATTGTGCTGCCCAACAAGGAACGTGATCGCGTCAGTCGGTGTGGTGGAAGTGCTCATGGCGTGGAGGTACCCGGCACGCGTGCGATGAAACGGTGCACAACCGCACCGTTTGCCAGCAAAGCTGACCGGGTATGTCAGGCCGCGTGGTCGATGCCGTGGTGGTCGGTGCCGGGCCCAACGGGCTCGTCGCAGCGAACGTCCTCGCCGACGCTGGGTGGGACGTCGTCGTCCTGGAGGAGCAGCCCGAGCCCGGCGGGGCAGTCCGCAGCGCGCCAGGTCCCGCACCGGGCTTCATCACCGATCTTTGCAGCGCCTTCTATCCGCTCGCCGCGGCCTCCCCGGTCATCGCCGCGCTGGAGCTCGAGCGCCACGGACTGCGCTGGGTGCACTCGCCCACGGTCCTTGCGCACCCGCTGCTCGACGGTCGCACCGCCGTGCTGTCGCGGGACCTGGAGAAGACGGCCGCAGGGCTCGACGCCCTCGGCGCGGGTGACGGTGCTGCGTGGACCCGGCTCTACGGCAACTGGCAGCGACTCGGACCCTTATTGATCGACGCATTGTTCGTACCGTTCCCCCCGGTGCGCGCCGGCGCCCGGTTGGTGGCGGCGCTCGGGCCGACCGGCCTGCTGAGGTTCACCCGTTTCGGGCTGCTGCCGGTGCGCCGGCTCGCCGAGGAGGAGTTCACCGGGCCCGGCTCACTGCTGTTGGCCGGGTGTGCGCTGCACGCCGACCTGATGCCCGAGTCCAACGGCAGCGCCATGTTCGGCTGGCTGCTGTCCATGCTGGGCCAGCAGTACGGCTTTCCGGTCCCGGAGGGTGGCGCCGGCCAGCTCACCGCCGCGCTGGTCCGCAGGTTGGAGAAACAGGGTGGGCGGCTGCGGTGCGACGCGCCGGTTCGTCAGGTGGTGGTGCGCGGGGGCCGCGCGGTCGGTGTGCGCACCGCCGACGGCGAGGAGATCCTGGCCCGCCGCGCGGTGCTGGCCGCGATCCCGGCCACTTACCTTTACGGCGGCCTGGTCAATTGGACGCACCTACCGTCCCGGCTGCGCGATGACATCCGGCGGTTCCAGTGGGATTACGCCACCGTCAAGCTCGACTGGGCGCTGCGCGCGCCGGTGCCGTGGGCGGCGGGCGAGACCGCGGGCGCGGGCACCGTGCACGTCTCGGCCGGCATGGACG
>JAICSB010000059.1 GCA_025937115.1 Pseudonocardiaceae bacterium
AGCGACGACAACGTATGGGTGACCCACGTGCCGGCCCTTGACGGTCTGTCATCCTATGGTGACACCCGCGAGGCCGCGCTCGAGTCCACCCGAGAGGCCATCGCAGGCTACCTGGAGGCTGCAGGCAAGGCCGGTATCCCCCTGCCTCGCAGCGGACCCGAGCCGAGCATCGTCGAAGTCGAGGTGTCGCTGCCCTGACTCGCCTTCCTGGCTCCGGCCGTGGCGGTCGGTCACCAGCATCGATGGTGGCTCGATCGGTCCCAGTACCGCCCGGCCGCCGAGCTTCATGCCGAGCCGGAGGATCCCGGGTATCAGATTCAAGCGCATCTGGCCGAAGTCCGGGCTGCGCAGTGGGCCACGCTGACTTCGTGATGCGCTGACATCAGGGCGAACCCGCTCGTGACGACGTGGCCCTGCGCGCGCAGCTCGTCGTAGTACGGGAAGGGGTCCTCGCGGATCGCCGGGTCGATCATCAGCCGCGACCCAAGGTCACCGGCGCGCGTGATGCAGAGGTGTCAAGCGGAACCTTTTGGCGGTCTGAGCGCCTCGAAGATCGCCAAAAGGTTCCACTTGGCGCGGGGTGGCCCAGGGGCAGCTCGTACCATTCCCGGTGTGATGGGTGAGCATGTCGTCGTGGTGTCGACTACGGGCAGCGAAGAGGCGGCTCGCGCTCTTGCTACTGGGGCGATCGAGGCCAGGCTCGGCGCGTGCGCCCAGATCGTCGGGCCGATCACGAGTGTGTACCGGTGGAACGGCGAGGTGCAGACCGAGCAGGAATGGCGGCTGGAGATCAAGACCACCGCCGACCGGGTCACCGCACTGACGGCGCACATCAAGGACAACCACAGCTATGACCTACCCGAGATCATCGCGATCCCGATCGCCGGCGGCAGCGCCGAGTACCTGTCCTGGCTTATTGCGGAGACGTGCGGCTGAGCCGGTGACGGCTACGCAGCGTAGCTGAATAATGTAAGTTTTCCGTGCCTGAAGCACTCAAGATTCCACCATCTAGGTGGATGTGCAGGCTAACCTTCCCTTCGAAGGGCGACTTCTGGCAGATTTTTGTGAGGAATACCTAGCCTAACTCACTCGATGGGCTGACCGAACTTTTGGCATTCGGAGGGTCCGATGTTGACCAGCAGGTGGCGAACCGCAAGTCTGGCACTGGTGGCTATCAGCGTTGTTGGACTTGCGGCCTGCTCAAGCGGTGGCGCCACGTCGGCGGGAGACACGTCGGCGGGAGACACGTCGGCTACCTCGGCTGCCGCAGCGCCGGAACGGCCGGCAACGGCGACCGACGTCGCGACGGGTCTGCGCAAGATCGACCAGATCGCCAAGCAGATCGCCGAAACGGCGGGGACCGATAAGGGCAGAGCGGTCAGCCTGGACGGCCAGCTTGAGCCGATCTGGAAGCAGATCGAGGACACCGTCAAGCAGAACGACCAGGACACCTACCTCGCGATGGAGGACAATTTCGCGGTGCTGGAGAAAGCGGCGGACGAAGGCAATGTCGCGGAGGCAGCCAAGGGTTCCGCCGGGGTCACGTCGGCGGTGCAGCCCTACTTGGCGAAGTACTCAGGATGATCAGACGCCGACTGCTCGGGTTGCTGCTGGCGCTCGCCGTTCTAGTGCCGATCGTGACATTGTTCAGCGCCGCAGCCGCCGGCGCTGCCCCGCAGGCTGCTGCCCAGCAGCAAGCGATCACCCGCGAAGACGCGATCCGCCAGCTGGCCATGGTGCGTGCGTCAATCGACCAGACCTTGGAGCTGGTCAAGCAGGGAGATATCGATCAAGCCTATACGCAGGCCAAGACCGGGTACCTGGACCACTTCGAGTACGTCGAGGTGCCGCTGCGGGTGGTCGCTCCAGACCTCACCGCCGACGCCGAGACGAAATTCGCCGAGATCCGCGGCCTGATCAAGTCCGGCGCGCCGGTTGACGCCGTGCGAACCAATATCGTCGAGTTACGGCGGTTGATCGATGACACCGAACGGCGGCTGACCGACACCGGTTTCGACGCGGTCGCGGTGGTGGCGGGACAGTCATTCTTGATCATCTTCCGGGAGGGCCTGGAGGCAGTGTTGCTGCTGACTGCCTTGCTGGGCTATCTGGAGGCCACGAAGGCAACTCGGTACCGCAAGCCCATCGCGTGGGGAGTGGTCCTCGGGCTCGCGGCTACGGCGGTGACCTACCTGATCCTGCGGTTCGTTCTCGCGGTACTACCGGTCGGACGGGAGGTGCTGGAGGCGGTCGTCGCCACCGCCGCTGTCGCGGTGCTGCTGTACATCTCGTTCTGGCTGATCGCGCGGCTGGAGCACCGTCGCTGGATGGAGTTCCTGCGCAGCCGGCTGTTCAACGCGGTGTCCATCGGGTCGACCACGGCGCTGGTGTTGGTGGGGTTCACCGCGATGTACCGGGAGGGCTTGGAGACCGCGCTGCTCTACCAGGCGCTGGTTGAGTTCGGCCAGGGGCTGGGCTGGTGGATCGTGGTCGGATTGGCCGCCGGTTTGACCGCCTTGGCGGTGGTGTCTTATTTGATCTTCAAGCTGGGCCGGCGGCTGCCGGTGAAGACCTTCCTGGTCGGTGCGGTAGTGCTGTTGATGGCGACCTCGGTGGCCTTCCTCGGTAACGCCGTGCGAAGTCTGCAGACCGCCGACCTGATCGGCCTTACCCCGCTGCCCGGAGTGCCGCGAGCGCCGATCTTCCTGTCCCAGGCACTGGGTTACTGGCCAAGCTTGCAGACGCTGGCCAGCCAAGCAGTACTGGTCGTCGTGTACGCGCTGGGAGCAGTGTGGTTGTTGATGGTGCGGCCCCGCCGGACGCGGGAGGCGCGATGGGTGTCCGGGTAGGCGCCGACGTCGGTGGCACCTTCACCAAGGCGGTCGCGATCGACTCCGTCACTGGTGAGCTCGCCGGCCGTGCGGTGGTCCCCACCACCCACGACCACCGCGACGGAGTTTCCGCGGGCGTTGTCGACGTGGTCGCGAAGCTGGTCGCTGAAGTGGGCGCAGAGGCCATCGAACTGGTTACCCACTCCACCACGCAGGCGGTGAACGCGCTGCTGGAGGGCGACACCGTGCCGGTCGGTGTGCTCGGTATGGCCCGGCCCCCCTACCTTCGCAAGGCTCGCAACCGAACCACGATCAGCCGGGCTATCGCGCACGAGTTCCTCGATCTGTCCGGCGGCTTCGACGCCGGCGTGGCCCGCCAGGCACTGGCCCGGCTGGCCAGCGCCGGCGCCCAGGCGGTGTGCGTGGCCGAGGCCTTCGCGCCTGACGACTCGGCATGCGAGGACGCGGTCGCGGTACTGGCGGCGGAGCTGGGGCTGCCGGTGACGACCTCGTCGGGGCTGACCGGCCTGTACGGCCTCGAACTGCGCACGGTCACCGCCGCGCTCAACGCCTCGATCCTGCCGATCGCGCTGCGCACCGCGGAGGTGGTGGAGGCTGGGGTGGCGGCCGCGGGGCTGACCTGCCCCGTGATGGTGATGCGTGGTGACGGTGGTGCCACCGATCTGGCCGGGTTCCGCGCCGCACCGGCTCGCACGCTGTACTCGGGGCCAGCGGCCTCGGTGGCCGGTGCGCTGCGCACGCTGCGGATCGGCGACGGGGTGATCGTCGAGGTCGGCGGCACGTCCACCAACGTCGCGGCGATCACCGCCGGTCGTCCAGCGCTGTCCTACGTGCGGGTGGCCGGCCAGGCCACCGCGGTTCGGGCGTTGGACGTGCAGGTGGCCGGGGTCGCTGGCGGATCGATGCTCCGGGTGCGACGGCGCCGGATCTACGGTGTCGGGCCGCGCAGTGCACACATCGCAGGGCTGACCTATTCGTGCTTCCTGGCACCGGAGAGGTTGGCCGGCGCCCGCCCGGAGACCCTCGCGCCGCGACCCGGGGATCCGGCCGACTACCTGGCGTTGCGGCTGGTCGACGGCTCGATGGCCGCGCTGACCAACACGTGCGCCGCCAACGCTCTGGGCCTGGTTCCCGACGGCGACTACGCCGCCGGTCATCGACGCTCCGCGACCGTGGCGCTGGACATCGCCGGGGCGGCGATGCGCCTTTCCGGCAGCGAACTCGCTCGCCGGATGATGCAGGCCTCCACCGAGGCGCTGGCCGACCTGGTCACCGCGGTCGCCGCCCAGCACCGCCTCACCCAGCCCACCGTGATCGCCGTCGGTGGCGGCGCCAGCGTGCTGGGTCGGCCGCTGGCCGGCACGCTCGGGCTGGACTGCCAGATACCCCCGGGCGCCGAGGTGATCTCCTCGATGGGAGATGCGCTGTCATTGGTGCGTGCCGAGCGGGAACGCACCGTATCCCGCCCCACGCCGGCCGACGTCGACGCCCTGATCGCCGAGGTCGAAGCCGAAGCGCTCGCCGCGGGTGCGTCGCCGACCTCGCTGCAGGTCCAAGTCAGCCAGATCGGGGATCGTGGTGCGATCCGCGCGGTGGCGGTGGGCGCACTCGTGCTCGGCTCCGGTGTGGTGCCTGGCCGGCCACCGCTGAGCCGGGAGGCGATCATCGACGTGTCCCACGCAGCGGGCGGTTCGGAACAGGTCGATCCGGTCGGGCGGTTCTGGCTGAGCTCACACGATGGCCGAGTGCTGCTCTTCGACCGATTCGGCGACCCCACTCTGGACGTGCGCGGTGAAGCGATCCTGCTTAACGGCTCGCCGGATGAGCCGCTGGAAGTGACCATCGGATCGGTGGTCTCCCGACACGTCCGGAATGTGGGGCCGATCACTGTGCAACCCACCACCTGGGTGGTCCAAGACGGTCGGATCCGGGAGCTGGCCGACCCGGATGCAATCGCGGAGACTGTCGGCGGCAGCGCCGCCGCGGTGATCGTCGGGCGTGCCTGACCATGGCGCTTTACACCCCTCAAGCCCAGCGGCGCCGGCAGCTGGTGATCCTCGCGGTCGCGGCGTTCGTCCTCGGCGGTGTGCTGGGCGGCTTTGTGGGGCGCTTCAGCGCACCGACGCCAGCAGATCGGGTAGCGGCGGTGCGCGAGCAGGCTCGGCAGACATCCTCGCAGCTTCGGGTACTGTCGTTGCACGTCGAGGCCGGGGCTGCGTCGATGGGAACGGGCGGCGACGCGGGCGCCGGTCTCGCCCTGCAGCGCGCCGACGCCGACCTCACAAGCACGCTGGAGCGCGCACCGTGGATCACCGCGGAACGCCGCACCGCGCTCACGACGCACTTACGCGAGCTGGAACGCACGGCGAGTTCCGGAGCGGCGACGAAGCCGTTCGCCGCCGACGTCGACAGCCTCGCCACCGAGATCGACACCACGTTCGGCCTCAGCCCCGCTTCCTGAATCCGCTGTCGGGAACCTTTACCCAGCGGAGCGCTTTAAGCTACGTCATTGACGAGCAGAAAAATCACCGACTGACGATAGCTAGAACGCTTCTTAACGGCTGCAGAAATAGTACACCGCACACCGATAAAAGTTGACCGTTCGGCGCTGGAAGAGGCCACATACTTCCGTTTCGATGCCCGTGATGAGGAAATCGTTAGGTAACTTTCCCTCACCATTTGGGCACCTTTTAGGGTGGCCGGGAAATCGAGTTCACATGTCTCGATGTAAGCACCGAGCACCCACCCGACGCCGCCTACCCGGGTTTGTCATCGCAGCCTGTATACTGGTCGTCGCCGGTTGTCTACTTGTGGGCACGGCAGCCGCCTCGTCGGGAGTGAACTGGGATGCGGTCGCGCAGTGCGAGTCCGGCGGAAACTGGGCTATCAACACGGGCAACGGCTTCTTCGGCGGACTGCAGTTCACACTTTCGACGTGGCGCGCCAACGGTGGCGTGGGTAATCCCGCAAATGCCTCACGGGCGCAGCAGATCACCGTCGCCGAGCGGGTCCTGACGTCGCAGGGCATCGGTGCGTGGCCAGTGTGCGGGAAACGTGCCGGAAATATCACACCCACCGTCGCGACGCCTTCGCCCAGCCGCCCACCGACCTCGACGGGTCCTACTTCGAACTACACGGTGGCGTCGGGGGACACCCTCTGGTCGATCGCCGCCAGCCACCACCTGCCCGGCGGCTGGTCGCAGATCTATGCAGCTAACCGGGGTGTCGTCACCGATCCGAATCTGGTCCTGATAGGGCAATCCCTGCGAATCCCGGTTTAGCGCCGCTGTACGGCGGCAGCGGGAATGCACCGCCCTGCTCCACTTGTTGGGCACAGTGCTGCTATTAGTGTGGCTAACAAGATCGGGACAAGGATGGTGTGGTGGAACTGACGTCCACAAGCGCTGCTTCGCGGCTGCCTCGCGAGGTGTGGGTCTTGGTCACAGTCAGTTTTGTGATCGCTCTCGGCTTCGGAATCGTCGCACCAGCGTTACCGGCCTTCGCTCGCAGCTTCGATGTCAGCGTCACCGCGGCCTCGATCGTGATCAGTGCTTTCGCGTTCATGCGGCTGGCGTTCGCGCCGATCAGTGGCAAGCTGGTGTCGGCACTCGGAGAACGGCCGGTTTACCTCTGGGGCATCATCGTAGTCGGTTTGTCGACCGGCGCATGCGCGTTCGCTGCGAATTACTGGCAGCTGCTGATATTGCGGTCGCTGGGCGGTGTCGGGTCGACCATGTTCACCGTCTCCGCGATCGCGCTGTTGATCCGACTCACCCCGCCTGCACTGCGCGGTCGGTCCACCAGCTTGTGGTCGAGCAGTTTCCTGCTCGGCGGCGTCACCGGCCCGTTGGTCGGCGGTGGGCTGATCGGCATCTCGCTGCGCACGCCCTTCGTGGTCTATGCGGTGGCGCTGTTCGTCGCCGCTGCCGTGGCTTGGCTGTTCTTGCGGCGCTCGCCGGTGGTCGGCGTGGTATCGGCCGCGGACATCTCGGTGCTGACAGTACGGGCGGCATTCGGCCACCCGGCGTACCGCGCCGCGCTGGCCTCGAACTTCGCCAATGGCTGGGCGGTCACCGGCGTGCGGGTCTCGCTGGTGCCGCTGTTCGTCGTCGAGGTGCTCCATCGCGCGGAGTCGCTGGCTGGGGTCGCGCTCTCGGTGTTCGCCGCGGGCACTGTGGCCGTATTGATGTTTTCCGGCAGGCTCGCGGATTCCCTCGGGCGCCGCCCACCCATGCTGATCGGGCTGGTCGTCACCGGTGGCGCGACGATCTGGCTAGGTTTCACCACAGGGGTGCCGCAGTTCCTGGCCGCCGCGCTGATCGCCGGGGCCGGCACCGGGCTGGTCACGCCCGCGCTGGGGGCCACGGTGGCCGACGTGATCGGCTCGCATGCCAAGGGCGGTCCGGCGCTCGCCGTTGCCCAGATGACCTCCGATATCGGCGCGATCCTCGGCCCGATCGCGACCGGACTACTCGCTGACAAGCTGTCTTACCCCGCGGCCTTCGTCCTGACCGGCAGCGTCTCGCTGCTTGCTGCGGTGGTCTGGCTGCGCTCGCCTGAGCCGCGTACCGCGATGGACTCAGCGCGCGCCGACCCCGATCAAGGCTCCGACCAGGTAGGTGGCGACCGCGGCGATCACGCCGAAGCCCACCTGGCGCAGCCCGCCCAGCCACCACGGGCGGGTGGTGAATCGGGATGAGAGGCCCCCGGCCACGAAAAGCCCACCCGAGCCGGCGGCAAGACCCGTCAACAGCGAGGTAAAGCCCAGCAGGTAGGGGATCAGCGGTACCAGCGCGCCGATCGCGAAGCAGAGGAACGACGAGCCGGCGGCGACCCACGGGGACGGTTGATCGTCGGGGTTGACGCCGAGTTCGTGATTGATGTGCACCCGGACGGCTAGCGACGGGTCGGCGTGCACCTCGGCTGCCACCCGCTTCGCGGTCTCGCGAGTCAGTCCCATCTGGACGTAGGAGCTGACCAGCTCCGCCTGCTCCGCGGCCGGATGCCGGCGCAGCTCGTCGCGTTCCACCTTGACCTCGGCCCGCACCTGGTCGTTCTGGGTCTCGACTGACGCATATTCGCCGAGTGCCATCGACAACGCGCCCGCCACCAGGCCGGCCATCCCGGTCAACACGATCAGATGAGCGCCCGCACCGCTGGCACCCACACCTGCGATCAACGCGATGTTGGTCACCAGACCGTCCATCGCGCCGAATACGGCCGGTCGAAGCCAGCCTCCGGATACGTCCTGGTGGACGTGCCCGATCTCATCACCCGGCTGGACAGCCATCATTGATCACCGCACCTCAGCGACGCCCTCCCCGCTACGGTACGGAGTGCAGCGGGGCACGGCGGTACTCAGGCTCGCCTCGCCATGGGCAGCCTCGCCTCGTCTCCGCGCGACTGGCTAGTCTGATCGGGTGGCTCGCCTATCCCGCCCCGCCCTCGATGGGCTGGGCACCGTGGTGCGACTTGGACTTGCCGCGGTGTTTCTGGTCTCCGGCGCACTCAAGGTCGTAGACCCGGCCCAGACCCGGATCGCGGTGCGCGCCTACGAACTGTTGCCACCGGACCTGGTCGGGCCGGTCGCCACCGCGTTGCCGTTGCTGGAGCTGGTACTGGGAACCCTGCTATTGGTAGGTGCATTCTCCCGGTGGGTAGCCCTGGCCGCGGCGGTACTGTTGGTAATACTGATGACTGCGGTGGCACAGGCCTGGGCTCGCGGATTGTCCATTGATTGCGGATGTTTCGGTGGTGGGGGAGCGGTGGCCAAGGGGGACACGCGCTACCCGCAGGAGCTGGCACGCGACGTCGGCACGTGGCTGCTGGCGTCGTGGCTGGTGGTGCGCCCCCGGACAGCGCTGAGCGTTGACGGGTGGCTGCGAGCGGATCCAGGCGCGCAGTGGCGCGCCGCCGGGAATCCAGTCAACTGAGCAAGAAGGGACGTGTCGTGGGCGGCGGCGAGAAGGCCGAGGACAAGCGCAAGCGGCAGGCTGCGCAGGCGGTGACGGCGGCCCGGGGGGGCGGTGGAGGCAACCGCGGGATGATCGCCGGGATCGCCATCGTGGTGGTGCTAGCAGTTGTCGTCGGGATTGGGCTATGGCTGCAGAACCGTAACAAGCCGGGTGCCTTACCGGTGGCGATTCCGGTCGCCGCTGCCGGCGTGCAGTATCCGGTTTCCGTGCAAGGCGACGCCATCGTGACCGGCAGCCCACCGGCGCCGACGACCATCGATGTCTACGAAGACTTCATGTGCCCGATCTGTGGGCAGTTCGAGAAGCTCTACCATCAGCGGCTCGCGCAAGCCGCTGCCGACGGCAAGGCCAAGGTCGTCTACCACCCGGTGGCCATCCTCGATGAGCTGTCGGTTCCGCCTGGGTACTCCACGCTCGCCGCCGGTGCGACCTACTGCGCCACCGACGCCGGTATCTTCCCTCGCTTCCACGACAGCCTGTTCGCCGCGCAGCCCCCGGAGGGCGGTCACGGGTGGACCACCGCGCAACTCGAGCAGCTCGGTCACTCCCTGGGAGCTGGCGACGCCTTCGCGGCTTGTGTGCAGGCCGGTGCGAAGCAGCGGGTCGCCACCGCAACCGCGAACGCCAATCACTACATCAGCGGGCTGCGACCTGACCACCGATTCGGCACTCCGAGCGTCGTCGTCAACGGTGCGATCATCGACATCAGTGATGAAGGATGGTTGGACCAGGCGCTGAGCGCCAACCGACGCTGACTCAGGGTCCTGTTCGGGGATCATCGCCGGCCTCGTGTACCGTGACCAACGCGCCGCGGTGGGGCCGTGGTGATCGCTTCGGGGCTGTAGCGCAGCTGGTAGCGCACCGCACTGGCAGTGCGGGGGTCACGGGTTCGAGTCCCGTCAGCTCCACCGAGAATGCCCGGGTCCCCAGTCACCGGGCAGGGTCGTGGTTATCGCCAGATTTCCTTTTCCGGCTTGGGTTTGTCGAGTTGGTCTCGAAGTTGTTGTAGGCCTCGCGTTCGAGTGGGGCCGATTGCGCCGAGCGGGATTCCGATGGCTTGAGCGATCTCGGCGTAGGGGCGGGAATTCTCGGCGAACAGTGCTCGCAGTAAGGTGCGTTGGCGGGGTGACAAGTCGTCGACGTGTTTCCATAACCTGCGTGTGCTGTCGGTCTCGATGATGCGCTGTTCAGGTCCCGCTGATGGGTCGGCGACAGCCTCTAAACCCGATTCAAAGAGGTTCGAGGTGGGCGCGACATGGCGCAGGATGCGTAGGCATTCGCGGCGGGCGGTGGTCGCGAGCCACCCGCCCAGCCGCGCTGGATGCCGCACTTGGTGAGCGTTTTCGGCCAGCCGTAGCCAGGTTGTCTGCACCGCGTCGAGTGTGTCGGCGTCTTGCATCCGAAACGCTCGCACCGTTGCGGACACGAGCGTGCCGTACCGGCGAAGGATTTCTTCCCAGGCTGTTGAATCTCCGTTGCCGACGCGTGGTAGCAGGTCAGCGATGTTGGTCGTGGCATCGGTGGGGGCATCACTGATGGTGGTACCAGTTGCCATTGGTCTCGCGTTCCTTTGTGAGCTGTGGGACTGAGCTGGTGTTGAGACCACCGCTCACCAAGGCTGCGGATGACCCTTGGTCCGCAGCCGAGGCGGGACGGTCCAACTAGGCCCGTGATTGATCTCATCGGCGGCAGCGGTGATTCCTTTGGCCACTGCGGCGACGACGTCACGCCAACTGAGGGCAGTCATGGGCAGGTCCCTTAAGCGGGACAGCGCCGGCTGGCTAGCATTGCTCTTCACCTTCGGCGTGCGGCTCGACACCGCTGCCACACCCGTTACCTGCCAACGGCAACGTATGACTCTCCGGTGGGATGTCCCTGGCTGATCGCGCGAGGATGATTTCTTCTCGCCAGGATCTTGTCTTGCTCCGCCAGGGTCTCCTCTAGCTCGTGGAGTTCTCGTACCCGTTGCGCGATCCGCCGATACTGGTGGTTGACGGCGTGAGTGTGCAGGCCTGATCCGATCAACGCACCGAGGGTGAACAACAGAGCTGCCAACAGGAACATGATGTTGATCATCTTCACCACCTCCTGTCCGAGTGTATACGTATACGTCTACATCTAACAAGCTCGGCGATGGCGTGGTTTAGCGCGAGGAGTCAGGCGACGGCGAGGTCACCCCTGCTGGGCAGTCGACGTGGCTCCGGCGCATCGAGGCAGGACGTCGGTGCGGCGCGCGAGCGGGGTACAGGCTGAGCGAGGATCGCCGAAACCGACGTAGGGGTGTTCACGTAAAACAGCAACGTTGACGTATAGGTCATACAACGCTAAGCTTGGACACCTAGGCATGTAATGGGACGTAACCGGGTGTCTCGACCAGGCGGAGGGGAGATCCAATGGCCAGCGAGTCTTCTCCCATTTGCTTCCGCGTGCCAGCGGACGAGCGATCTCTGCTCGAAGTGGTCGCACGGCACCAGGGGCAAACACTCTCCGCCTTCGTTCGGGACGCGGTGACCCGTGTCGCCCAGGGCCTGATCGATGAGTACGGAGCTGAGGCGGTATTTAAGACGTTCGAGACCAGCGAGACCCGACGAGCGGAAGAGACCAGAGCGCGGGTGAACGAGTTCCGCGACCGCCTGCTCTCTCAGCACCGTGGATCATCTGACTGAATCTTGCATGACCCGGAGGCGACA
>JAICSB010000679.1 GCA_025937115.1 Pseudonocardiaceae bacterium
TGCACCTGGTCGACGAGGTGCAGGGTGTCTACCGCCAGCAGGGTGTGTCGATCCACGACAAGCACATCGAGGTCATCGTCCGCCAGATGCTGCGGCGGATCACGATCATCGAGTCCGGCGACGCCGACCTGCTCCCGGGTGAGCTGGCCGAGCGCGGCCGGTTCGAGACCGAGAACCGCAAGGTGGTCTCCGAGGGCGGTCGCCCGGCCTCGGGTCGACCGGAGCTGATGGGCATCACCAAGGCCTCGCTGGCCACGGACTCCTGGCTGTCGGCCGCCTCCTTCCAGGAGACGACCCGCGTCCTCACCGAGGCCGCGATGAACGCCAAGTCGGACCCGCTGCTGGGGCTGAAGGAGAACGTCATCCTCGGCAAGCTGATCCCGGCCGGCACGGGTCTCCCGCGCTACCGGAACGTCAAGGTCGAGCCGACCGAGGAGGCCAAGGCGGCGATGTACTCCATGCCGAGCTACGAGTACGACTACCCGGTGTTCGGGCCCGGCTCCGGCGAGGCGATCCGCCTCGACGACGCCGAGCTCGGCCTGGACCGCATGGACTGACGACCGGTCCCACCCGCAAAACGGCAGTTGCGTGGCCGACCCGGCAGCAAGATCGCCGGGGTACGCCACGCAACTGCCGTTTTGCTGGGGTCGTCCCCCTCGGAACGCACCGGGCGGCCCAGCAGGAACCGATTTGGTCCGCCACCCACCCGGCCGGTATCTTTGAACACTGTGCCTGAGGTGTGCCTCGGGCACGCTCGCCGCCTCGCCAGCACGGTCTGGGCGCAGGCAGTGGCACCACCTCTCGCCGGGCAACCCACCACCGATCCTCCGGGGTCGTGCATGGGGAGTGCAGGGGAGAGCGCCAAGCGCGACACACCCGAGGTCGGGGGTCGGGCACGGCGACAACCACAAGGAGCGCCCCAGGGCCGCCGCGAGGCGACTGCAGGGGCGCAGGACATCAACTACGTACGGAGAACAGGTTGCCTACGATCAACCAGCTTGTGCGCAAGGGGCGCCAGGACAAGGTCACCAAGACCAAGACTCCTGCCCTCAAGGGCTCGCCCCAGCGCCGTGGTGTGTGCACTCGCGTGTACACCACCACCCCCAAGAAGCCGAACTCTGCCCTGCGCAAGGTCGCCCGTGTGCGCCTCACCAGTGGCATCGAGGTCACGGCCTACATCCCGGGCGTCGGCCACAACCTGCAGGAGCACTCGATCGTGCTCGTGCGTGGCGGTCGTGTGAAGGACCTCCCGGGCGTCCGGTACAAGATCGTCCGCGGCTCGCTCGACACCCAGGGTGTCAAGAACCGCAAGCAGGCCCGCTCCCGCTACGGCGCGAAGATGGAGAAGAAGTAATGCCTCGCAAGGGACCCGCGCCCAAGCGCCCACTGGTCGTCGACCCGGTCCACAACTCCCCGTTGGTGACCCAGCTGGTCAACAAGATCCTCCTGGACGGCAAGAAGTCCGTCGCCGAGACCATCGTCTACGGCGCCCTCGACGGCGTGCGTGACAAGACCGGCACCGATCCCGTGCAGACCCTCAAGCGCGCGCTCGACAACATCCGCCCGACCCTCGAGGTCAAGTCCCGCCGCGTCGGCGGTGCGACCTACCAGGTGCCGATCGAGGTCAAGCCCAACCGCGCCACCACCCTGGCCCTGCGCTGGATGGTCGGCTACTCGCGCCAGCGTCGCGAGAAGACGATGACCGAGCGGCTGATGAACGAGATCCTCGACGCGTCCAACGGCCTCGGCGCCGCGGTGAAGCGTCGCGAGGACACCCACAAGATGGCCGAGTCCAACAAGGCCTTCGCGCACTACCGCTGGTGAGTGCGGCCGGTGTGCCGCGTGCGCAGGTGCGCACGCGGCATACCGGACAGCGTGGTCCCCACGCACCCCAGGCAACGAACGCAGCAGAACTTCCGCAACGAGCGAGATGAGATAACCGAAGTGGCACTCGACGTCCTGACGGACCTGACCAAGGTCCGCAACATCGGCATCATGGCGCACATCGACGCCGGCAAGACGACGACGACGGAGCGCATCCTCTTCTACACCGGTGTCAACCA
>JAICSB010000263.1 GCA_025937115.1 Pseudonocardiaceae bacterium
CGCGGCGATACGGGGTGAACTGCGCGGGGGAGTGTCCTTTGCCGGGGCGATCCCGCAGCCGCCGCGGCTGTGGGCGGCGGCCACCGACGGTGGTTGGTTGTTGACCGGCGAGGCTCCGTTCGTCACCGGCTGGGGCATCGTCGATGTGCTGCAGGTCTCGGCGCGCAACACAGCGCTGCGGGCCGGGCAGCCCACCGGCACCATTGTCACCGGACTGATCGATGCGCAAGCCGGCGCGGGCATCACCGTCGAGCCGCTCCACATGATCGCAGTCCAAGGCAGCAACACCGTCCGGCTCCGGTTCGCGGACTATGTCCTACCGGCCGAGAAGGTCACCGCCGAGGTCGTGCACAGCGATTTCCTCGCCAACCAGGTGATGAGCTCACGGCGCAGCGCCTGCCTTGCGATGGGGGTCGCTGAGCGGTGCATCCGGATGATCGGCGAGGCGGGACGACCCGAGGTCGCAGAGCTACTGCGCACGGAGCAGTACGGGATCCGCAACCGGCTCGATGCTGGGCTCGGTGACCCGGAGACGTTGCCTGCAGCTCGCGCCGCCGCGTCTGAGCTCGCCTACCGCGCGGCCGGCGCACTCGTAGTAGCGGTGGGAAGCGCGGGGATCCTGGCGCGTCAGCATGCCCAACGGCTGGTCCGGGAGGCGACGTTCACCCTCGTCGCCGCCGGCCGACCGGAGATCAAGGACAACCTGCTGAAAACGTTCAGCCACGGCCATGGGTAAGCTCACGCGGTGAACGAGCCCAGTTGCAGGCAGTGATCATAACTGGGTGACACGTACCGGGATAAGGGGAGCTGGGATGAAACGTGCGCGTGCGCTGTCCGTTGGGCCGGTGCTCGCAGCGGTAGCGGCCTTAGCGCTGGGATGCTCCGCCGCCACGGGCACCGCTGCGCAGCACGACGGTCCCGTCGGCGCGGTCCCCACCGGGTTGGAGCAGTTCTACGGGCAGAACCTGTCCTGGGGCGGGTGTTCCGCGTTCGCCACCACCCCCAGCGACAAGAAATCTTACGCTGACCCAGGCCTGCAGTGCGCCTATCTCAACGTGCCGCTGGACTACGCCAACCCGAAGGGCCGGGCGATCAAGGTCGGCCTGCTGCGCCGGCCCGCGTCGGACCCAGCGCACCGCATCGGTTCGTTGGTGATCAACCCTGGTGGGCCTGGCGGGTCTGGGATGAGCACCGCGGCCAGTCTCGCCGACCAGATCACGAACAACGACATTGGACGACGTTTTGACTTCGTGGGCTTCGACCCACGTGGTGTCGGCTCCAGCAAGCCGCAGGTTGTCTGCCGGACTCCAGCGGAACGCGATGCCGAACGCCTGATGAACCTCAACGTCGACACCTCGCCGGCCGGAGTAGCGCAGACGGAGAATCAGGAAAAGGCCGACGACGCTGGCTGTGTCAACCGCACCGGACAAGAGGTACTACCAAACGGCGGTGCGCCCGAAGCGGTGAGCGACACTGGAAAGCAGGTCCTCGAAAACATCGGCACCCGCGATGTGGTCCGCGACATGGACGTCATGCGGTCAGCGCTCGGGGATGAGAAGCTCACCTACCTCGGTTACTCCTACGGTACCCGGATCGGGTCTAGCTACGCTGAAGCGTTTCCCAAGAATGTTCGTGCGATGATTCTCGATGGCGCTCTCGATCCTGCGCAGGACCAGATTGGTGAGCTTATCGACCAGGGCCGAGGATTCCAGAAAGCTTTTGATGCATTCGCGGCGTGGTGCTCAGCGCGTCCTGATTGTGGCTTGGGACAGGACAAGGCCCAGGCTGTGAGCAAGTTCCAAGCCCTTGTTCGCCCGCTGATCAACAAACCGATCGGTGTGCCCGACGGGCGCAAGCTTTCTTACAGCGATGCCACGATCGGGACCGTTCAGGCGTTGTACCTGTCCGACCTGTGGCCCACCCTCAACCGTGGTCTGGTCGAACTCACCCAGGGCCAGGGGAACATTTTGATGCGTCTTGCAGACATCTACTATGGACGCGGGCAAGATGGCTCCTACTCGTCCGAGATGGATGTCTTCCAGGCTGTCCAATGCGTCGACAACCCACCGATCAAAGATCCGAACGTGGCTCGCGATATCGACGCCCAATACCGCAAGGTCGCTCCCTTCCTCGACACCGGTCAACCACCATCGCCGGCCCTTGACAACTGCGCATTCTGGCCCGTGCCGCCCACCGGCGGCCCGCACGATCCGCATACTCCCGGGTTGCCGACAGTCATGGTGATTTCCACGACCCAGGATCCGGCCACCCCTTACCAGGCCGGCGTGAACCTCGCCCGCGACCTCAATGCACGGTTGCTGACCTACGAGGGGACCCAGCACACCGCCTTCCTGCAAGGCAACACCTGTGTCGACGATGCTGGGATCAGCTACCTCGCTGACCTCAAGTTGCCGACTGAGGGGACCCGCTGCAAACCCACCAGTTAAGGTACTGCCTGGTCTCAGAAGGCTGATGCCGTCAGCGTTATGTCGGCTTTGCTCCAAGCCTGCTGGAATTGTTTCTTCACGTTCTCCGCTTCGGAGTTCTTGTCCTGTTCCTTCAGCGACTGGGCCAGCCCGTACGGCGCCCAGCCGTTGTGCGGATGGCGCGCAAGATCTTTACGGTAAACGGCCTCCGCCTCGCTGATCTTTCCGGCTTTGAGCAGCTCGGCGCCGAGAATATGTCGGACCGGGAAGAACCAGTCGGACGGCTCGTCGTACGCCGTCTACTCTCCTGCACCGAGTGATCGTTGTGACTCCCATCACACATGGTTCCCTCGGGGTGCGAGGCCGTCTGTGCGCCGACCGGGCTACGCGTTCGGACATGTCTAGAACTACGACAGTCAGTGCGTAGATCATGTCCCCGAAGATCCCGAGAGGGAAAGCTCGGGCCAGGGAGGTCGCTGGTATCTCGGTTGCAGACCGGCTCACCAGAAGGCATGCTGGCTCGCAAGTAGTTGTATTCTGCAACCAATAAGTGAGACCGAAGAGTCCGGCGTGACCGTCGCGGCGGAGCACACCGGGCTGGTCAAACAGGGAGGGCCCTGTTCATGACCGCCACCGCGGCGGCGCCGCACGGCAGAAGCGAGCGGAGCGCCGTTCCCAGAACCAACCGACTCCGCAACGCCACCACCAGTCATGGCGACTCATCCCGCGGACGTAGATCACCGGCCCGGGCCGGTGATCTACGGGCAGGTCACCGAGGGCGGTCACACCCCAGTTGCGCAGGCGATCCTCACCCTCACCGACCTGGCGGGCCGGCAACTGGACCGTGACTTCTCCGGTACCGACGGGAACTACCGGCTCGGACCGCCCGGCGGGGGAAGCTATCTGGTCATCTGCGCCTCGGCGGCGCGCCAGCCCGGTATCGCGCTGGTCGCGGTGGCTGATGTGCCAGTGCGCCACGACTTCATGCTTTCCGGAGCTGGCGCGAGCCTGTTCGGCTCGGTGTGCGCAACCGGGTCCGGCCAGCTCATCGCGGGTGCGGTGGTCACTGTTCTTGACATCCGCGGCGACGTGGTGGCCAGCACTACCACTGGGTCCGACGGTCGATTCAGCTTCGTGGGTCTGGCTCAAGGTCTGTACACGCTCACCGTCGCGGCCGCCGCCGTTCATCCGGTGGCGCACGGTGTGGAGGTCCCCGGCTATGGGGAGGTCACCCACGACATCGAGGTGGTCGCCCGGGTTGCACTGGTGGGTAGCGTGCGAACCGCAACGGCCGGGGTGCCGGTGCCCGAGGCGCTGACCACGCTGCTCGACGCCGACGGCCGCGTGATCGCCTCGACCATCACCGACACCGGCGGCGAGTTCGTTTTCGACGACTTGCAGGCCGGGGTTTACACCGTCATCGCCAGCGGTTACCCGCCGGTGGCCACCGAGGTGCAGGTCGGACTGGGCGCCTCCACCGACGCCGTGATCACGCTGGGTCATCCCAGGTCGGCCAACGGTGACCAGTATGGCCGCTACTGAGCACGGCGGCGGGGTGCTGACCGGCACGGTGATCACCCGCGACGGTTGGCCGGTCCCGCACGCGGTGGTCACCGTCATCGACGTCACCGGTGCCCAGTCCGCCCGCACTACTGTGCGTCACGACGGTGACTTCGTCGTGGCCGGGTTGAGTCCCGGAAGCTATACGGTGATCACTGCGGCCGCCGGGCATGATCCACAGGCCCGTACCAGCCAGGTCAACGGCGCCGGCCCCGTGGACCTGGGTCGGCTGGTGCTGGCCAAGATCTGTGCGACCGTACTGCCTACCGCCGGGATCTGGCACATCGATCCCCTCCACTCCACCGTGGCGGCGACCGCGGTCCACCTGGGCTTCGCCAAGATCCACGGTCGGTTTCGCACGTTCAGCGGCATCCTGACCGTGGCCGACCCGCTGGAACACAGCTCGGCCGACGTCGTTATCGACGCCGCCAGCATCGACACCGGCAACTCCGACCGCGACGCGCACCTGCGCTCACCGGACTTCCTGGACGTCGCTGCGTTTCCGCAGATCCGCTACTCCGGCCAGCGGCTGACGGTGCTGAGCCGGGACAGCTGGCGACTCGACGGCCGGCTCGCCATGAAGTCCGTCACCCAACCCGTCGCGCTGAACATCAACTATCTGGGTACCGCTGCCGGTCCGCTGGACGACGTCCGCGTCGGGTTCCATGCCAGCACCGAGCTCGACCGCGATCAGTTCGACATGATCTGGAACCAGTCACTGCTCGCCGGCGTCCTCGCCGTGGGCCGCACGTTGCGCATCACCATCGACGTCGAAGCTTCGTACCAGCGGTGACTACTATCAGACCACGGAGGTACTACCGTCGGCAGAGGTGGAGTCACTGCAGGAGACGGTGGCGGTGCTCAGCGATCCGCATGCCCTTGCCGATCTGCGCGAGACCGAGATGTCGCGGGCGGCCGGCGCGGTCTATAGCACCGATGATGTGCTGGCCGACTTTGAGGCGCGACGTTCCCCGACCGCGTGACCGGGCCGCACGGGATGTATGTCCCTGCGATCTCGTGCTTCGCCACCCTGGTCGATCTGTTCAATCGTCAGTTTGATCACCCCGAGCTCGACGAGCTGTGGCACCAGCACCATCCAGCACTCTGACCGAGCGTCGGTCTGCCGCCCGCGCGCGCTCACCGAGAGCGCGCGAAAAGTTCTCCGGCGAAAATTGGCTCACGACGAGCTGACGGTCGGAGTCTCGGAGCTTCGAGCAGTGCACTCGTAGCGTGTGCCGTGAGACTGATCCCCGCATGATCTTGCTGACGATCTCCACCTGACAACGGCACACTATGAC
>JAICSB010000183.1 GCA_025937115.1 Pseudonocardiaceae bacterium
GTCCGGCCGCCCGGTGGCAGCCCGGCCGCGCTGAGCAGCCTGCCGGGCCTCAGCTCCGCACTGCCCGCAGGTACCGCAAACGGGGTGGCGATGGACCTGCCCGGGCAGACCGCGATGTTCAGCACCGATCCGCTGCCAGACTCGCTGCAGATCACTGGGGCGCCGCAGATCCGGTTGCGGGTAGCCGCGGCACAGACCAATACCACAGCACCGCCATCCGAGGCGGTGCTGTTCGTCAAGCTCTACGACGTCGGACCGGATGGGCGCCGCACGCTGCCCGGTGCAGCAGTGGCCCCGGTGCGGATCGGCCCGCTGGCAGCCGATGGGGCCCCGACCGAGGTCACCGTGACGCTGGCCGGGGTGGTGCGGCCAGTCCAGGCCGGACACCGGCTGGAGGTCGCCGTGGCCACGACCGACCGCGGGTACGCACTGCCCCCGCAGCCCGCCGGGTACACGGTGTCGCTGGCTCCGGACGGTCACCTGGCTGTGCCCGTGGTGCCCGGCGAGCAGGCAGCGGCGCCGCTTCCGGTCGTTCAGCTCGCCGGGTTGGGGATCCTCACCGCGCTGGTTCTGGCACTCGGAATGCTCGCCGCGCTGCGCAGACGGCACGCTGAGGACGCCGATCCTGAAATGGCCGGCGTGCCGTTGGTGGTGTCAGGCCTGACGAAGCGCTACCCGGGCGGCCTCACCGCCGTCGAGGACCTCTCCTTCCGCGTCGAGCACGGTCAGGTGCTCGGCCTGCTGGGACCCAATGGCGCCGGCAAGACGACCGTGCTGCGGATGCTGATGGGGCTGGTCATACCGACCGGTGGGCAGCTGCGGGTGTTCGGGCACCGGGTGAGCGCCGGTTCGCCGGTGTTGTCCCGGGTCGGATCATTCGTGGAGGGTCCCGGCTTCCTCCCGCATCTGACCGGTGCGGCCAACCTCCGGCTGTACTGGGCGGCGACCGGTCGACCCGCTGCGCATGCCGGCATCGAGGAGACACTGAAGATCGCCGGCTTGGGCCATGCGGTGCATCGGCGGGTGGGCACCTACAGCCAAGGCATGAAACAACGCCTGGCGATCGCGCAAGCGATGCTCGGCAAACCGGATCTGTTGGTGCTTGATGAACCGACCAACGGTCTGGACCCGCCGCAGATCTACGCCATGCGGGAGGTGTTGCGCGATTACGCCGCCCGCGGGGCGACGGTGCTGGTCTCCAGTCACCTACTCGCCGAGGTGGAACAGACCTGTAGCCACGTGGTGGTGATGCACCGGGGTCGGCTGGTAGCCGCCGGCACTGTCGCTGAGATCGTCGCCGCGGCCGGCGTCGGGATCGACGGGGTGGACTCCCGCCACCAGTTGGAGGAAGCATTCCTGCAGCTGGTGGGACGGGAGGCCATCGAATGACCACTCATGGAGCGGCGCCCGGTTACCGAGCCACGGCGACGTTACCGCTGCGGGTGGAGCTAGCGCGTCAGCTGCGACGCAGGCGCACCGTGCTCACGTTGGGATTCCTCGCACTGCTGCCGTTCCTGCTATGGCTCGCGTTCCGGATCGGGCGCGACGACCGCACCCGCGGGGGTGCCACGCTGGCCGATCTCGCCACCGCCAGCGGGCTCAACTTCGTGATGTTCACCCTGTTCTCGACTGTGAGCTTCCTGCTAGTTGTGGTGGTTGCGCTGTTCTTCGGCGACACGGTGGCCAGCGAGGCATCCTGGTCGAGCCTGCGCTACCTGCTGGCCGCCCCAGTGCCCCGAGGGCGCCTGCTGCGGCAGAAGGCGGTGGTAGCCGCACTGCTGTCGGTGTTTGCGCTGGTGCTATTGCCGGTGGTGGCAATGGCGGTCGGAGTGGTCGCCTACGGGGAGACCGACCTGATCTCGCCCACCGGCCAGTCGCTGGCCTTCCTGCCTGCCACGAGCCGGCTGGCGCTGGTTCCCGCCTACCTGGCGCTGCAGCTGGCCTGGGTCGCTGGGCTGGCGCTGCTGCTCTCGGTGAGCACCGACGCGCCGCTCGGCGCAGTCGGCGGCGCGGTGATGGCGTCGATTCTGTCCCAGATATTGGAAACCATCAATGCGCTCGGCGACCTGCGGGACTACCTGCCTACCCGGTTCAACTCAGCGTGGGCCGATCTGCTGGCCTCCCCGATCGACTGGACGCACCTGGCCAGCGGAGCATTCTCCGGTCTGACCTACGCCACGGTGTTCGGGCTGGCAGCGTGGTGGCGATTCGCCACCAAGGACATCACCAGCTGACGTCGGCAGTTCGCGTACTCGACACCCAGCGTAGGGGCGCAAGCAGCTTCGCCTTCACCTCGTGCTGGTGCGATGACAGTAGGTGACCGCACCGGTTGACGAGGGGACAGGATGCTCACCCGGCGAGCGCTGGCTGACCCGCCGCGACACCATGTCAACGGGGCATTGATTGTCATCGGTCATCGTGGCGCCGCCGGCTACCGGCCGGAACACACTTTGGCATCCTACGAACTCGCCGTGCGACTAGGCGCAGATTTCCTGGAGCCCGACCTGGTGGTAACCAGCGACGGTGTGCTGGTCTGCCGGCACGAGCCCGAGATCGGCGGCACCACCGATGTCGCCAGCCACCGTGAATACGCCGTGCGAAAAACCACCAAGATGATCGACGGCGTCGCCATCACGGGCTGGTTCAGCGAGGATTTCACCCTCGCCGAGCTCAAGACGCTGCGCGCGGTGGAGCGGTTGCCGCAGATCCGCCAGCACGTCACTCTGTTCAACCAACGGTACGAGATTCCCACGTTCCAGGAGGTGCTGGACCTTCGGGCGCAACTGTCCGAGGAGCTGCACCGGAGGCTCGGCGTCTACCCGGAAACCAAGCACCCCACGTTCTTCCGCAACGCCGGCCTGGCGTTGGAACCTCGGCTGATGGACAGCCTGCGACGCAATCGCCTCAATCAGCCGGATGCCCCGGTGTTCGTGCAGTCCTTCGAAGTGACCAACCTGAAGCAGTTGCGCGCGGCCGGGCTGCGGACGAAGGCGGTCCAGCTGCTGGTGGCCTCTGGGGCGCCGTTCGACACCGTGGCAGCCGGCTGCGGACCGACCTACGCCGACTTGTCCACCCCAGCGGGCCTGCGGGGCATTGCGCGCTACGCCCAGGGAATCGGGCCGGACAAGCTGCAGGTCATCCCCCGCAGGGCCGACGGCACGCTGGGCTGCCCCACCGTGTTAGTCGACGATGCGCATGAAGCGGGCCTGGTCGTGCATCCCTACACATTCCGGGCCGAGAACAACTTCTTGCCGGTCGACTACCAGACCTCAGCGATGCGCACTGAGTACGGGCGGGCAATCGACGAACAGATCACCTACTTGCACACCGGCCTCGACGGCCTGTTCACCGACCAAGCCGACATCAGCGTCGCCGCCCGCGCCGAGTACAGCACCCGCGCACGGCGCCGCGCAGCCGGTCACGCGTCGTCGGCGCCGAACACCAGGATCGACGCGGTGAACCCGTGCAGGTAGTTCCGGCCCGCGACCGGGCCGATCTCGCCGGCCGCGAAGAACCCGGCCACACCGGTGGTATCGAGGCCGGCACGAACTGCCAGCACGTCGTGATCGGCGCTGGGGAACATGGTCCGGCCACGGCCGTTGCAGGAGAACAGCAGCGCACCGCCCACCGGACCAGCCTCCGCACGGAATCGGGTAAACAGTTCTGTGAGGTCCTCGTCGGCGGCAGACGCGTCCCGCACCTGGAAGCGGACGGTCCGACCCACGTCCACGACCTCACCGATCGCGATCGCTCCCCGCCGCGGGTCGGCACCCACGACGCCGCGGATCAGGAAATCGCCTCGTTCGTGCTGCTCGGCGTACTCATCCATCGCGACGCCGATCTGCAAGCCGCGCACAGCGGCCGGCCGGTCGTCAGCGGGGAGTCCGCCGACGATCTGCTCGAGCTTGGCCAGGGCTGGCATACCGGCCAGTTCCAGCAGTACATTGCCCTCGGCCTTGGTGACGATCATCGGGGGTCCGAAGGGGCGGCAGCCCTGGCTTACCACCATGCGGGCCGCGACGGGACCGCCAAGCACCACTCCTACCGCGCCTGCGGGCACGCTGTGCCCGTCGAGGAACAGTCGTGCCGACTCGCCACCGCGCGGACCGCTGGCGACGCCACCGATCAATGGCAGACCGTTGAGGTCGTCGTGGGAGCGCTGGACGAAATCCGCAACCGGGAAGGTGAAAGGATCGGCGAGCAGCACCGCAACAGCGTCGTCGTCGCGCCGGTCTGGCATCCCGGTGACAGCCGCACCGTCAAGGGTGCGCACCAGCTCCAGGTGCAGCGGAGTGCACCTGACCCCCGGCAGGCACGCCGCGAACGCGCTCACCGCGGGTTCGCCTTCCACCCCCCGACCAGCGCCGATCACACCTCCAGCGCTACTACCCAGAGTCGTGCGGGCGCCCGCCAACGCCATGGCGCGGGTGCCCGCCAGCTCGACCATCGCCGGATCGTCACCGCAGACGAACACGCATAGCAGGTCTGGGCGCTGGCCGTGCAGCGGCGCTAGCGCCTGCGTGACGGCGGATTCCGCCGCCGCCGCTAGGTCGGGTCCGGCCGCCAGGCCGTCCCCGAAGCGAGACGTGAGCAGATTAGGTGGGGAGGACACCCAGGTCACCTCCGATCTACACGGTACTGGAGTCCCCCGTGTACTGCAGCTAAGCAACCGGCGAGTGCACTTCCGCCGTTCGCCGTCCGTTGAGGTGCTGTGATGTGAACGATCACATCCGACGCGTCTCCCGCACGGCTGGACCGTCGGCGGCGTGCTCGTCACTGAGATCTGAATGACGCCCCGTCAGCTTGGTGGACCGGCCGCCAGCCGCACTCCGGCATTCTGCTGCTGACCGGACTGGTCCGCCCACGCCACGCGCACCAGGTCCCCGGGGTGATGGCCGGTCAGCAAGCTGGTGAGCGCCGTGGGCGAATCGACCGCCACGCCGTCCAACGACACAATGACGTCCCCGGCCGCCAACCCGGATTGTTCACTCGGCGAGCCAGGAGTGACCCCCGCGACGAGGACCCCGGGAACAGAGCCGTACCGGCTTCCCGACCGGCCGTACTCCGCCTGGGATGTCGCCTCCCGGACCATGATGCCGAGAATGCCGGTCGGTCCGATGTGGACGTTCGCGGAGCTGGCACCGCTGTCGATCTGTTTACTGATCGCGATCGCATCGTTGATCGGGATCGCCATTCCCTCGCTAGTCGAGGGTTCGAACCGGGAGCCGCCGGCACCCGCGGTGTCGACCCCGACGACCTGTCCCGCGGTGTTCACCAACGGACCCCCTGAGTCACCGGGCGCCACGTTGGCTGCGACCTGGATCAGCCCGTCAAGCTGCTCACTGCTTCCGGTTGTGTCGTCGCTGACGGTGATGGCCTGATCGAGCGCGGACACTGTGCCCGCCGCGATACTCGGGGTACCGCCGACGCCACCGGCATTACCGATCGCCGCGATGACATCCCCGACTGCGACCGCGTTGGAGTCCCCGATCGTGGCGGTCTGCAAACCAGAGGCACCCTGCATCTGGAGCACCGCGACATCATGATTGCGGTCGTAACCCACCACCGTCGCCGGGTAGGTCTGGCCGTTGCCGATGTCGGTCACCGTGATGTTGGTGGCACCACTGATCACGTGGTTGTTGGTCAGCACCTCACCGGAGGGGCTGAGCACGATTCCGGTGCCAGCGCCCTCGCCGTTCTGGTAGCCCAGCTGAGTGTTGATGTCCACCAGACCCGGAGCGACCTTAGCCAACAACGCCGAGACATCCGCGGACCCACTGGGCTGGCTTGCCGGCGGCGAGACCGTCGACGGCGCCCACTGTGCGGAGACTCCTGATGGCATCCGCAGCGACGACACCAACGGCACAGTGAAGGCTGCCTGCCAGGCGGCTCGACCCACGCCAAGCGCCACGGCAGACAGCATTGCGGCGACGATCATGACAACCACCAGGCGCAGCGGATGCCTTCTCGGGGGCGGAGGAACCTGCGGGGGCCAGTAGCCGCCCGGACGGTCGACCTCGCTCACGGCGGCTCCTCTCCGCGACCTCGGGACAGTTCTCCTCCTTCGAGTACACCGCCGCAACCTGAGAGTGGCCTGGGTGCAGCTTGTGAACGCTCCGCAGCGGGCCGGTCAACCCTCGAACAGCGCACGTCCCCAATACCCCGACGCATTCGCGACGCCCTGCGGGCAAGCGAACAGCGCGGAACCGACATGGCGGATGTACTCGTTGAGCGCATCGTGTTTCCCGAGCTTGCGCTGCAGCGTGACGAACTGTGCAGGGTCCTTCTGGAAGCTGATGAAGAACAGTCCGGCGTCCAGCGTGCCGGTCCGCGCGTCGATGCCATCGGTAAAGGAGTACCCGCGGCGCAGGATCCGCACGCCATCGTTGGCTTCGAACGCTGCTAGCCGGATGTGCGAGTTGTCCGGGATTGTGAGCTCGCCGTCCGTGGCACGGCCCGCAAAGTCGGGGGTGTCGAACTCGGCTTTGCCGGTGAGCGGGGCGCCGGTGTACTTCGCGCGGCCGAACACCGCCTCCTGATCTCTGAGCACGTCCCGGTCCCAGGTCTCGACGA